>CAIRTT010000210.1 GCA_903881535.1 uncultured Armatimonadota bacterium | reverse complement strand
GTCGCGCAAGCCCGGCAGCCCGCTTCGGCGGCTTCTTGCAGAGTGATCAGCCCATGCGCAAATCGCGCCCCGATGGTCTGGACGAGTCCGGCATCCTCACCGCGCTTCGGGGGAAGCGTAACCCCACCCGGGACGATTGCCGCCGGTCGGTCATGGAGTCCGGCAAGCGCCATCATCATCGCAGGGAGACCTTTATCGCAGGTCGCAACCCCCATCACTGCCTTGCGGGTTGGCAGCGAACGGGCGAGACGCCGGAGGACAATTGCGGCATCGTTGCGGTATGGAAGCGAATCGAACATCCCAGTCGTGCCCTGCGAACGGCCATCACATGGGTCGCTGACAAAGCCCGCAAATGGGGTTCTTCCTTGCTCGCGGAAGCGTATTGCGGCGGCTCTTACCTGGAGGCCGACTTCCCAGTGGCCGGAGTGGTAGCCGAGGGCAATAGGTTTGCCATCGTGGTCGCGGAGCCCGCCGAGAGTCGAGAGGATGAGGTATTCATCCTGGTTTACCGCGCTCGGCTCCCAGCCCATCCCGACATTTTGCGTGAGGCCAAACAGGTCACCGCTCGGCCGGTGGAGCAGCATGTCCTCGGTGAGGGGGAGAGCGCCTGCGGGGCCATCCGCCGTGGTCGCGACATCGAAGAGAGGGTTGTGCTCAGCCATGGCATCAGTGTAACAAATCAACGGGAGCAAAACGTTTGTAACGATGACTTCGATAATGGCTCAGGACATTCCGTAACCGTGCTTAGTGCAGACATCCTCAACAACGTGCTTCTACGTTGGCGCGTTTTCTGTTATGGTGACATTGATAGATGGTGATTCTCCGAAACGTTTCAGAGCAAAAGAGGGGACAAGATGTCGAAGCGCCTAGATGACTATCCACATTTGAAGGCTTACATTGACACTCTGTGCACGCTTCCAGGCGGCACGTTTCACATGGGGAGCTTGACTGGCAAGTCTACTGAGCAGCCTGTGCATTCCGTGATGCTGTCACCTTTTCGGATGGGAGCGACTCCCGTAACGGTTGGCATCTGGAGAGAATTTGCCCGCGAGCTTGGCCCCGTGATTCCAAGTCTGTCGCCTCCGGGTCGGATGGAGCTACGGAATCCATGGGAATTGGCTGCTGGGGAATTAATTTATCCACCTGGAGCCGATGATCCTGAAGCTGTGAAAATGTGGAATGACTACGCATCGATGTTCATCACGGAGATGCCTGACGCGCCGCAGTGGGGCTGGATTGATAATCATCCAATCGTGGGCATTTCCTGGAATCGCATCATGGGGCTGGATTGTAAGTTTGGATTCTGCGAGTGGGCGAGTGAGATTGCCGGCTTTACGGTGACCATCCCGACGGAAGCGCAGTGGGAGTATGCAGCCCGCGCTGGAACGGAAACTATGTATCCATGGGGGGATGACTATGATTCGTCGCAGGCATGGACATCCGGGAAGCGCTTCGCGGATGCCCGTCAAACACAAGCCGTTGACCGCACATCCAATATCTACAAAAATGCTTTTGGTTTGACTGATATGGGTGGCAATGTCTGGCAGTGGTGCTCGGATTGGTATGGACCGTATACCGATGAGCACCAAAATGACCCGGCAGGGCCAGCCGTATCTCCGAATGGCAGCAAGGTGATGCGCGGTGCATCGTGGGTCACCAATGACCCCGACTACTTAAGATGTTCGTATCGGGCATGTATTTCACCGAATGTCACGGATGAAGGCGTTGGCTTTCGGCTGGTGGCAGGGGGATTTAGTTAGGGACTTGACAATCCAATTGAGGTTAGAGGTTCGTTGGTTATGAATAATTCTTGCTACAATTATCCGGCCTTGAAGGCTTATGTCGATG
>CAIRTT010000209.1 GCA_903881535.1 uncultured Armatimonadota bacterium | reverse complement strand
AGGGCGCGGTGGTGACAGCAGCCTTACCAGGGATGTTTGGCCAGTCTGCCATCGCAAATCCATCCCGTCTGGATGCCGCTAAGTGGCTTTTCTCGCCTGAAAACCCATTGACAGCACGCGTTGCCGTCAACCGCATTTGGGCCCGTCTCTTCGGACGCGGCTTGGTCGAGACAGAAGAGGACTTCGGGACACAGGGTGGCCAGCCTAGCCATCCAGAGCTCCTGGATTACCTCGCAATAAGCTATCGGGATGACCTGAAGTACTCCCAAAAAGCACTTCTCAAAATGTTAGTGACCAGCCGGACGTATAAACAGAGCGCGCTTCGCTCGCAGGATGCACGTCGCGTGGACCCTGAAAACAGATGGCTCTCCGGGATGCCGCGGGTTCGTCTTTCAGCGGAAGTCATCCGGGATCAGGCCCTTGCGGTCTCTGGATTGCTGGCGAAGAAAATGGGTGGCCCGCCGGTCATGCCGCCTCAGCCACCTGGCATCTGGAAAACGCCTTACTCAGGGATGCAATGGGTGACATCCACCGGGGATGACCGCTACCGGCGTGGAATTTACACTTATTGGCGACGCTCGAATCCGTACCCATCGATGCTGACATTTGATACGGGTCAGGGGGATGTCTGTACGATGCGTCGCATTCGTACAAACACGCCTCTGCAGGCATTGGTTACGATGAACGACCCGGTATACATCGAGGCTGCGGGAGCCCTTGCTGCAGGTGCGATCAAGGTTTCAGCGGATGCACGTGGCCGCGTCCAGTGGATGTTCGAGCGCGCAACAGGCCGGCGGGCATCGGATGCCGATATCCAACCGCTCCAGCGCTTGCTGACAAATGCCCTCCACCGCTATCGTGGCGGAGGCTCGGGCAAGGCGGAAACACTCCTTGCTGCTGCAAATGCGGATATACGCAAGAGTGAGGATTCCGGGATGCAGGCAGCGCTAACGGTCGTCGCTAATGCGATTATGAACTTGGATGAGGTCTTAATGCGTCCCTAGCGCGGCCCGGTTGAATGCGTGAAAAAATTGACACTACTCTAGTTTCCTGCATTGGATGCCTAAGATGCTTATGGAACGGGAACGATTAAGTGGAAACTTACCGTAGCGTTAGAACGTCTTTCATGTTAGTAAGGGCTAGATGATGATGTCGGAAAGCTGGTCATATCGATGAAGTATGCGTGGACGATTGGATTAACTGGACTGATGGTTGCAGGCGTTGCATTTAGTGCAGGCGCCCGCCCTGAGGCTGCCGCGAAACGCACCACTAGTTTGCTAGCGCGTATCCCAAGTGTCAGAGATATCAGTGACCGCCAGACCACTCTTTCTAAACTCGCCGGTCCGAAAGGCTTGGTTGTTGCCTTCACCAGCACATCCTGTCCTGTAACGAAGCGCCAGCTAGCGAACATCGCGCAGCTCGAGGATCAGTTCCGCGCCAAGGGCATCAACTTCGTCTACATTAACCCGATTGAAACGGATTCAGCATCCGATGCATCCCGCGTGTCATCATCCACCGGGCTGAACGGCCGCTATATCATCGACACCGACAAGTCCATCTCCCGTGTGCTTGCACCGCGGACAACGGCTGAAGTTTTTGTCTTTAATGGAAATCAGGAGCTCGTTTACCGCGGGGCTGCGGATGACCAATACTCAGTCACGAGCTCGCTCCCGAAGCCGCGTAACCAGTGGCTGTTGAGCACTCTCGGGGCTGTCGTTGCCGGCAAAAAGCCTGCAACGGCGAATGTCGACCCAAGCGGCTGTGCGCTAGAGCCAGTGAGTGCCCCTCCGAAGACGGCGATTACCTACTACGACACGGTTGCGCCGATCATTCAAAAGAACTGCGTCAGCTGCCATCGTGAAGGCGGGATTGCCCCATTCAAGCTGGACACCATCGCGGATGTCAAGTCTCATGCTGCGATGATTAAGCAGACGGTTGAGCAGGGAACGATGCCTCCGTGGCAGGCTGCGCCGGCCGTTGGAACGACCAAGTCCCCGTGGGTCAACGACTGCTCCCTCCAGCCAGCCGACAAGGACACGTTACTAACGTGGTTGAGCGGCCCGCGCGCCATGGGGAACATCGCGAAAGCACCAAAGCCCCTTCCTGCCATCAAGGATGGATGGTCCCTCGGCAAGCCTGACATGATTGTCACGATGCCGCAGCCACTCTTTGTTCCGGCGACAGGCGTTCTTCCTTACCGGATTATGGATGCCGAAGTCAACATCACGGAAGACAAGTGGGTCCAATCAGTAGAAGTCGTCCCGAGTGCAAAGCAGGTTGTTCACCACGTCCTGATTTTCATCCGTAAGCCTGGGCAGTTCAGCGTAGAAGACCTCAACGAGCGTGCCAGCTTCTTTGCAGCGTATGTTCCTGGAACATCGACCGCAGCGTGGCCAGAAGGCCTCGCGAAAAAGCTGCCAAAGGGAACAGTGTTGCGCTTCCAAATGCACTACACCACCAACGGAACAGCTGCTACGGACCAAACAAAGCTCGGTATCCGGTTTGCATCCAAGGCACCGGAACATGAGATCAAGGTCACAGGTGCATCAAACACCCGCTTCCGGATCCCGGCCGGCGACCCAAACTACAAGGTTGTGTCATCACTGCCAGTCCCGATGGACATTAAGATGACGGCGCTGATGCCGCACATGCACGTCCGCGGTAAAGCAGCTAAGTATGAGTTGGTCATGCCGGATGGCACGCGAAAGCTGCTCCTCGATGTTCCACGCTACGACTTCAATTGGCAGCACACGTATCGCTACGCTGAGCCAGTGATGGTTCCAAAGAACAGTCGCTTAGAATACACCTGCTGGTTTGACAACTCGACTGCTAACAAGAACAACCCAGATCCAAAGCGTGAAGTGCCGTGGGGACCACAGACATTTGATGAAATGCAGCTGGGTTACATTGAGTACTACGCGGCCGGCAAGGATGATACGACTGAGCTCGTAGATGAAGATCAAGCCATGGACAGCATGTTTGAGAACATGTTTGGCCAGATTGATAAGAACGCTGATGGCTTTGTGACCAAGGATGAGTTTCAGAATCCTGCGTTTGGTCTTTTGGACAAAGACAGGGATGGCAAGCTGACCAAGGATGAAGCCAAGGTCATCATGCAGTTCATCGGCAAGGGTGGTAGCGGTTTTGGTGGACTCGGCGGAAATGGTAACCGCGGTGGCGGACGTGGACGTGCGGCCTTCCCATTTGGCGGAGGAGCCCCTCAGAAGCCATAGTTGACCGTGAGGTTGTGAACAGAAAGGCTGACTGCTCGAACGAGTAGTTGGCCTTTATGTTTGTCCTATCAAGGCCGTGCTTTCGTGGCAACTTCCCAACATCCAAAAACACACTTGGTGAAGCATCCCCAAATCGCAGCACACATCGCATTTGAAAAAACAAAAAACCTTACAAGACGTTACTCTTAGTACATTCAGCTGCCGCGAAATCACAAACTCCAGCCGTTTTTGGTGGCAACTTACAAACATCCAAAAACACACTTTGTGAAGCATCTCCAAATCGCATATATTCCATTTATGTCGCCAGAAGAGCTCGCAGCCCACATCGCATTCGAAAAAACAAAAGTCCTAACGAGGCGCCACTTCTTCGGCGGCCTTGGGATGGGCTTTGGTTCCATCGCCCTCAGCGCTCTAGATGACTCAGTCAGCGCGGCGCCACCTAAGCGGATGATAAAGGGCGAAGCAACGGCGGAGCAGCGCAGCAAACGCCCCGCAAAAGCCGTCATCTATCTGCATATGGCAGGCTCACCCAGCCAGCTTGAGCTCTTTGATGACAAGCCCATGCTGCGAAAACACAATGGTGAAAAGTGCCCAGATGAGTTCCTCAAAGGCAAGCGCTTTGCCTTCATCCGTGGCGTCCCAACCATGCTCGGTGGTCTCTTCACCTTCAAACAATACGGGCAAAGCGGCCAGGTCATTTCTGACTTGCTCCCAAACATCGGAAAAGTCGCAGATGACATTTCCGTTATTCGCTCCTGTAACACCGATCAGTTCAATCACGCCCCCGCACAGCTCTTCGTGCAGACTGGGCAGCCCCGCCTCGGCTATCCAAGCCTCGGCTCCTGGGTCACCTATGGCCTTGGCACCGAAACCGCAAACCTCCCGGGCTACGTCGTGCTCTGCTCAGCGGGTAAAGTCCCGGATGCTGGCAAATCCGTGTGGGGCTCAGGCTTTCTCCCAAGCGTCTACCAAGGCGTGCAATGCCGCACGGATGGCGATCCTGTCCTCTACCTCTCAAATCCCGCCGGGATGGACCGTGACCTGCGGCGCCAGACCCTGGATGCGATGCGCGAGCTGAATACACTCCAGGAAAAATCCCTCGGCGACCCCGAAACCGTCACGCGCATCAAGCAATACGAACTCGCCTACCAAATGCAAGTCTCCGTCCCAGATGCGATGGACATCAGCAAAGAACCACAACACATCCTTGACCTCTACGGCGCAAAACCGGGCTATCGGAATGACCTTGAGACCATGGCAGACCCACGGACAAGCTATAAAGCCGATGACCCATCCTTTGCAAACAACTGCCTCCTCGCGCGCCGCCTCGTCGAACGTGGCGTGCGCTTCGTCCAGCTCTTTGACTGGGGCTGGGATCACCATGGCTCAAGCCCGGGTGAATCCCTCGATGAAACCCTTCCCATCAAGGCAAAACAAATCGACAAAGCGATCGCAGGTCTGATCACAGACCTCAAGCAACGCGGGATGCTCGATGATGTCCTTATCGTCTGGGGGGGTGAGTTTGGCCGCACACCGATGATGCAAAACAACGTCAACACTGAGCTCAAAAAGGGTTTGATTGGCCGGGACCATCACCCACACGCGTTCACGATGTTTATGGCTGGCGGCGGAATCAAGGGTGGCGTTTCTCTCGGCGAGACGGATGACCTCGGCTACAACATCACCAAAGACCCTGTGAATATTCGTGACCTGCAAGCCACGATCATGCACACGGCCGGGCTCAATCCACACCGCTTCAGCTACCGCTATCAAGGGCTGGCACAGCGCTACATCGGACCATCGGATGAAGGCAAAGTCTTGAAGCAGCTACTTAAATTTGGCTAATAGACACAATCCGGATTTCGACGGGATGCCAAGTGTGAGGCAGGGTAACATCTGACAGATGCGCACAGTAATGCTGTGAAGCCTCACCATGTGTCGCGTGTCTTACCAATCACCGCTCAGCGCGGAGTATGTACCACTATGATGACTTTCTCCCAACCGCTTTTACTACCGCGCATGCGAGCTGTATTCAGCATCGTTATCGCT
>CAIRTT010000208.1 GCA_903881535.1 uncultured Armatimonadota bacterium | reverse complement strand
GTTATCGCTACCTAAAGCCCGACGCGATGTGGACGGGGCTTGCCGCGTTATGCACATACCCTGGATCACAGTTTGTGGATGACAAGTTTGGAGATGCGCTCTTTACGGACAAGTACGCAACGAACCTCGATGCCTATCGGGCTGGAATCAAGACGATGCGGACTGCGGCCGCTTCTGGGACCTATATTGCGGCATGTAATGTGGCACAGAATTTCCGTTCGATGGGCGGGGCGATTGGTCTTGTGGATGCGATGCGTATTGGGCCTGACACCGGCGCCAACTGGGCCGAAATCCTCCCAAACTTCCATCTTGGAAGCCGGCTGTACTTCTTCAATCACCGTGTTTGGCATAATGACCCAGACTGTCTGATGCTGCGAAGCCCGCTGACAGTGCAGCAGGCAAGGTCGTTTGCAAGCTGGGTCGCCGTGACTGGCTCGCTCAACCTCGTCTCTGAATGGCTTCCGGGGCTCCCGGATGACCGTATTGAGTGCATAAAGCGTTCGATGCCAAACGTGGGGATTGCGGCAACGCCGCTTGATGTCTTCGAGAACTCTCCCGCACGGGTCTGGGAGCTCAAGCGTGGGAATCGCCATGTGATTGGGCTCTTCAACTATGATGCCGCTAAGCCGCAACACACTTCGCTGCCAGTTGAGCGCCTCGGGTTTAGCGCTACCGGAACGGTCATCTACGCGCTCGACTTTTGGACACAAAAGGTGTCCGTCGTCGTTGGAGGCGAACTCTCCGCGACATTGCCACCATGCGGGAACAGTGTACTGGCGCTCCGTAAAGTGTCCGAACATCCACAGCTGCTAGGTACAAACAGGCACATCACCCAACAGTTTGTGGATGTCCGTAGCGAGTCATTTGATTCCGCAAAGAACACCTTGACGGTTGAGCTGGATGTGGTCGCAAACGATGCGCTGAAGGTAACGGTTCTGCGCCGGACGATGAGCGGTGTAAGTAAGCTGAGCGGGTATCAGTTCAGTGTTGTTGATGTGCCAGCACAGGTTCAGGTTTCGTATGTTGAAGACGGCGATGTGTATCGATTCTCGATCTTGAGTCCGACGAGTGTTCGCGTCACATTGGAGTGCACCTTTGCAAGGTAGTGGGCATCCGCCAAGACTCACGCTTGTGACGCCAGTGTGGAACAAAGCAGGCTACATCGGCCGCATGATTGCGTCCGTTCGTGCGCAGACGTTTATGGATTGGGAGCTGATCATCATCGATGATGGCTCATCAGATGGCTCTCTCGTTGAAGTCGAGCGCGCAGCAGGCGGTGATGGTCGTATCCGGTGGTATTCACAAGCGAATGCCGGGGTTTGCGCTGCGCGGAACAATGGCTATTCTTACGCAACGCCGGGGACCGAGTATGTGCAGTTTCCAGACTCGGATGACATGTTGGAACCGACGATGCTGGCTGAGCTGATCGCAGCCCTTGATACCAACCCGCGGGCGGTTTTGGCCTATTGTAAGTATCAGGCTGTCGGTCCGGATGATGAAGACTTACCAACAAATCATCCATTGAGGAAGTTTCGTGTCGGACCATTTGTGCGTCGTCAACCTGACAGCGAACCATTCACAAAACTCGAAAGCATCTTGGCATGGGCACCCGTTTCGGAAGCGATCAGCTTGATGCGCCGTTCTGCTTTTGATCATTCACCACGTTGGGACATTCGTTTGGGTCAGCATGGAGAGGGTGTTGTGTTGTTTGCAGATTTTGCACTGCGCGGTGACATCATCTATGTCAACAGGCCTCTGTATAAGTACCGACAGTACATTGGACAGAACACATCTAATCTGGAAGTAATTGCCCGGCAAGAGGCACGGGTCGTTTTACGTTTGCTAAGGTGGCAGGGCAGTCAAAGCCACATGACCAGCATGAAACGGGCTATTGTGTTTGCTGAAGGTATGGTTCGGGGAATCCGTGGTATCGAAAAAGGAAGAGAGCTTCTGTGTAATGGCAAGGTTGTCAGCGGTACCAAGCTAATCATCTCCGGCTTGTCTTTATGGGCCTTAGCTGTATGGGTGCCATCCATCTTACTCATGAAAGTAAGACAAAAATGTCAAGATGACTTGCGGGCCATCGGTGATGATTGGCGTGCAGATAGCTGATCGGATGGTCAGAGTTGCGTGGTGACTTTTATCTTTGCGACAGTATC
>CAIRTT010000207.1 GCA_903881535.1 uncultured Armatimonadota bacterium | reverse complement strand
CGCATCCGGTTTTCATCCGGTTCACGACCCGTAAAGGCAGACCCTTCGAGACGCAGCTTGTCTTTGTGCGTCGCGCCAAGTGTCAGGACACCGCTGGTGATATGCGTGCCATCCAGCCAGTGGTGCGCAAGCGGAGCCACCGGGTTTTCCCAGCCACTTGGCCGGTGTTGAAATGCGGCTGGCCCAAGTGCTGGTTCGCCCACGGGAGCCACATAAAGCATCGCGCGGCTCTCCCGGCCCAGCGGGGCCGACCCCGTGAATGCAATTTCCATGAGGCCATCATGCGGATGTTGACGATCGACAAGCGCCACACCGCCACTCGTCTCGCCGGTTTGGAACAGCAACGGATAGCCACGCCCACCGTTCATCCATGCATCCGCAGAGACCATGAGCCGCAAGCCCTGCGTGCTCCCGCCCGTTCCGTTGCGCCGCGCCATCCACATCAGCTGGCTCATCCCCGCGAGGCGCTCGGATCCACGCGGCCCGGATGACTTTAGTCCTGCTGCCACCAGCTGGCCCATCCCCATCGTCTCCCAGCCACGCACCGGCTGGAACATCCTGCCGTAGAGGAGGCTGGAATCGGGAAGCCAGCTCGTTCCGCTGCCCTCACGCGCCATCGTCCACGGACCCGTCACACCGGCCATTTGCGACATTTTCTGCTCGAAAATCATGTCAGGAGAAATGCCATCGTAGCGGGACTTGCCCGCTTTGATACCCGCAACGCACTCCTTGCAGACACCCTGTTTCTCAAACAATGACTGACCACAGCCGCAGGACTTCTCGATGGTGCATTCCGTACATCCACCCCCGATACAGCAGGCGTAGCGCCCCTCGGTCGCGAGGATACGCTTTGCCTCGAGGATAGCGGCATCAAAGGCTTTCATGTCGCCTTTGGCCTTCGCCTGCATCGCCGCCTTGATCACCGGATCAGCCCTGGATGGCCCTAGCTTTGCATTTCCCGGTGGGTGTGGCATCGCGTTGACTACGCCTGCTAGGAGTGACACAGTGACAATGCTCAGCCACCATTTGCGCTTGTAATCGCTCACTTAGCGCCTCCGACGGAGATCACAAATGGGATGGTCACGACTTTGCCACCGAGTTGAAACTGCCCCCATGCCTTGTATGTGCCAGCCTTTGGAAAGCGCGCATTGAAGGCCACAATGCCGCGCTTTGACTGTGCGATACCAAGCTCATCCTCAGCTGGGTGGCTGTGGACAACCGTCTGGCCATCCGCGTGAATAATCATTAAGTGGCCATACGCGCCGAGGTAAGGCTCGAGGTCTGTGATCGCATCCCCGGTGCGTGTATCCGTTAGCTGAAACGTAACTGGCAGTGACTTACCAATCGGGATGTTGGATGTGCCTTTCAGGTTTGCCTTAATGCCATCGGCTGTGTTCGTTGTCCCGCTTGGCACGAGTGGAACCGCTGCAGGGACATTGCCTGCTATCTTCACAGAGCCCATCAGGATTTGCGAGCCGGCCCCGCGCGGTGCAACATCGGCAAATGTGTAGTACTGACCACCCGCCGGGAAAATCTGGCTGTGGGTAAAGGTGCCATCCGGTTGCTGCTCAGGGTGCTCATGCGCAAACCAGCTGAGGTCTTTGCTGACAAGAAGGAGATGAAAGAGCTTGGTGTGGGCTATGTCTAGATCCTTTACCGTTGCTTTGGACTTTGTTTCTTTGATTGTGAATTGCAGGTCAGTAGCATCGCCAGCCTTTGGGGAACCCTTTGCTTTGACATCCAATGTGTACGGTCTTACAACCGCTTTTCGTGTTCCCGGCGCCGCTTCGTCACGTATATCGACCAGGAAATCGGTACGCACCGGAGTGGCAATCCCTGGAATTTGCAATGTGAGTGCGATTTTATACTCGCCACCGTGCGGGAAGAAGCACTCGATTCCGTAGTCTCCGGGGATACCTTCGGTGTGTATTTTGGGGCGATGCTCGGGCATTCCGGCCATTTCCGGCATCGTGATGACGGCTTTGCTCACAACCCGCGGGATGCCCGTGGCGCCAAAGACAGGGTCGACCTTTCGTGTGTCCGTTACGCGGAACTCGATATCGATGGCTTCCCCTGCGAAGACACCGCTGTCCGGGACACGGAGGGTGATGCTGACGGGGCCGGATTTACGCTCGATGAGCTTGAAGCCGGCGGGGGGCTGAGCGGCGGTCAGCGGTGTGGATGTCAAATTGTAAGCGGGGATGAATGTGCCGGCAGTTAAAGCCAAAAATGCGATGGTTGGGATAAGCAAAAGAGTCACCTGAAATCATGGTCACAGCGGATGCGGGCATGGAAGTGCGGCACACGTTTGGGAGTCGATGTTAGTTCAGGAGAGGGTTGGCGGGCCGCGGTGGGGCGGTGCGCCACGGGGAGGCCCACGGGAAATGTGGACATCCAGCTCAGGGCATGTCGCAACAGGTGCTGGACTCTGGATGTTATCTATTTGGGCACAGAGGTGTGTGCGTAACAGGACTACCTCGAAAACAAATCCAACAGAACAATAATCACGAATAGCTGGCTTTGCCGCGGCCTTGATCGTGCAGCAGCATGAACCTGTGATGACTTTTGTTTCTGGTTTTGGAGATGTCTCACGACAGCAACCATGCTTGTCCACCTTCGTGGATGCTAGCTTTGGCTTGTTCGCCGCCGCTTTCATTGGGCATCCGGAAGGCATCCCCGTACCCGATGTCAAACACGCAGCGACCCGAAGCGCTGGCAGGAGAAAGCCTGTCAACATCAGGAATGCGGTGAAAAGCAGCGGCAGCGTTCGGCGTGACATAGTCGTACTAACGATACGTTACCACGGAGGGGGATGATTCCAAAAAGGTATCACCGCTGTGTAATTACTGGGTTTGTTTGCTTTTCTAAATGGCTTTAGAACGCCTAACATTACGGATTCACAAACTTTCCACCAATGTCGAATGCCTGACGAAGCGACAGAAACTCTGCCACTCAGCTCTCAGAAATCAAATCCCTAAAACCCGCTCGATATAGATCG
>CAIRTT010000206.1 GCA_903881535.1 uncultured Armatimonadota bacterium | reverse complement strand
GGCCATGTCTTACTGGACGACAAACCCGGGACTGGAAAAACGACACTGGCAAAAGCGATTGCGCAGTCACTTGGTGGTGTTACCCGGAGAATTCAATGTACGCCTGACCTTACACCTGGAGATGTCCTCGGGGGACGTTATTACAACTTCAACCGAGGTGACTTCACCTTTCATCAAGGTCCTATCTTCAGCAATATCGTACTTGCTGATGAACTGAACAGAGCGACTCCAAGGACACAGTCGGCATTTCTGGAAGCCATGAGCGAAAACGATGTCACCGTTGAATCAGATACCTATTCACTTCCTAAGCCATTCGTGGTCATCGCAACGCAAAATCCAATGGATCAGGCTGGAACCTTTCCGCTACCTGATGCTCAACTAGATCGCTTTGCAATTCGAATTTCTTTGCAACTTCCGACACGGGATGAAGAAATCAGAATGCTTCAGTCGCACATCATTGATGAACCTGTAACGCATTTGATATCAGTGTGTACATCCGATGAGTGGCTCCAGATGACAGCGGAAGTCCGCAAGGTAACCATTCATCCAGATGTCCAAGCATTTATTGTCGATGTAATACGTGCGATTCGTCAGCATCTAGGAGCAACTGCGCAACTTTCACCAAGAGCGGCTCTCTGGCTTCAAAGAATTGCACAGAGCCTGACATGGCTGCGAGGCGAAAAGGATTACGTAACACCGGATGTAATCATGGAAACGATCCCGTATGTCTTGATCCATAGATGTACCGGTTCAGGACTATCAATAGAGCAGCTGAAGAGTGCAATGATAAATGTAAAGGTTCCGACCTGATGCACCGAATATTGACCGCTGCGCTGCTTTCTTCAATGATGACAGCAACACAGATAACCACGTCTGACGGCGCACAATACAAACTTACTGTCTTCGCTGCAACAGATTGTCCTGTCGCAGGGCGCACGGCAAGAACCCTGTCGGCTAATTTAGTAGCATTACGCAAGCGTGAAATCGCGATACGGATCGTATTTCCTAATGCCATTGAAACCAAGGAAACGGTCACTAAGTGGTTGAAGGATCACGGACTATATGGAGTTGGATATAGCCTGTCAACAGAAGACGCAAAGAACTTAAACGTTCGTACAACGCCTACAACTATACTGCAACGTGGAAAGACGGTAGTTTACACTGGGAAGCTTTGCGAACGAGACGACACCAAGAAATCTGGACATCTCTATCCCGTCCTTGCAGTAGATGGAATACGTGACCATAAAACCTACACAAGGACAACATCTGTTACTGGATGTCCTCTCAGGATGACTACACGCATCATAGACACACAGACAATCGAAGCCGCTACACCCAGTTCCCCCAGCCCCATTACTTGGAATGGAGGTATTCATAGAATCTTCGAACGAACGTGTCTTCCATGCCACACGGGTACAGGTGTGGGACCCATTAAGCTTGCTGACTATTCAGACATTTATGGAATGGCCACGAAGATTCAAACATTGGTGATGCGTCGAACCATGCCGCCGTGGCAAGCGGAAGACATTGGTAAATTCCATGATGACCCGTCACTGTCCATTGTGGATCTTCAACGTATGGACCTTTGGTTCAAGCGTGGAATGCCCATCGGTGGAAAACTACCTGAAGCAATAACATTCAAAGAACTAGCGAAAAGTCAATGGCATTTAGGCCAACCAACAGCAGTGATCAGCTTGGACAAGCCATATGTCACGCCAAGTGTTGGTAAAGATCATTATCGGTGTTTTGTATTCAAAAATATCACGGACCGGGACCGCTGGATGAATGCCATTGCGTTCCAACCAGGAGCAGTCCAGTCTGTTCACCATGTGAGTGCTTTCATCGACACCAGCGGCGCAGCGAGAAAATTGGATGAAGCTGACGCAGGAAGTGGATATACAAATCCAACGCCAGGTAATGGACCAGGATTCAAAGACTATTACGTAATTGGTGGATGGACGCCTGGGCACAAGCCCCGAAAGTTACCGCTTCAATCAGGTATTCCTATTCCAAAAGGTGCCGATCTTGTCGTTGAAGTTCACTATCATCTAACTGGAAAACAAGAATCTGATATGACAGCAACTGGTCTCTATTTTACGGATGACCCTGTAAACAAACGATATAGAGTCGGTGATGTCGGTACATACAACATCAGTATCAAGGCAAACGACCCTAAGGGAATGGCTGAAGCTTCCGCTGTAATCAACTCAAATGTTAGTATTCACTCGATTACGCCACATCTACATTTGTTAGGGCGAACGATGAAGGTAACCGCGGAGTTACCGAACGGGCAGCTTATAACGATTGTCAACATCAGCCGATGGGACTTCCGATGGCAACCGAGCTACCGCTTCTTAGCTCCCCTACAGTTACCACGAGGTACAAGAATCGATGTAATTGCGACCTATGACAATACGGCTACCAATATTGACAATCCTCACAAGCCACCAAGAGACATCATATGGGGCGAAGGAACTGACGAAGAAATGTGCAGTGTATTCTTCGGATACACAGACGATGATGAGCATCTAGGTGCGAATAAAAAGTAATCGGTGAATGACAATGTTCAACATCTAACCACCACCATGGGAAGTTTGATTGTCAACCTATTGTCCATTATCCGAACACGAAAAAAGAGGCATCAATTGATGCCTCTTTCTCACGGGGGTGGCAGGACTCGAACCCACGACACTCGGCTTTGGAGGCCGATGTTCTACCACTGAACTACACCCCCATTTTTGGGAATACATCAATCATAGATGTATTCCCATATTGGACTACTCGATGACGCGGGCGACGACGCCAGCACCAACCGTGTGTCCACCTTCACGGATTGCGAAGCGCAATCCCTGCTCCATAGCGATAGGAGCAATCAGCTCTGCGGAGATCTTGATGTTATCTCCAGGCATGATCATCTCGACACCCTCGGGGAGGTTCATCGAACCTGTTACGTCCGTCGTACGGAAGTAGAACTGAGGACGGTAACCATTGAAGAATGGAGTGTGGCGTCCGCCTTCTTCCTTCGAAAGGATATAGACCTCAGCCTCAAACTTGGTGTGTGGCTTGATCGAACCTGGTTTAGCAAGAACCTGACCACGCTCGATGGACTTGCGGTCCACACCACGAAGGAGGATTCCTGCGTTGTCACCAGCCTCGACATAGTCGAGCGTCTTGCGGAACATTTCCATGGATGTAGCGGTTGTGGTAGCAGTGTCCTTGAGACCAATGATCTCGATCTGCTCTCCAGCCTTAAGCTGACCACGCTCTACACGTCCAGTAGCAACGGTTCCACGTCCGGTGATGGTGAAGACGTCTTCAACAGGCATCAGGAATGGAAGATCCTTTGGACGCTCAGGGGTTGGAATATAGGAGTCAACCGTTTCCATAAGCTTATGGATGGCTGGTTCGCCGTATTCACCCTGTCCACCAGCAAGCGCTTCGGTGGCAGATCCGACAACGATTGGAGTGTCATCGCCTGGGAAGTCATACTTGGAAAGAAGCTCACGGACTTCGAGCTCAACGAGCTCAAGAAGTTCAGGGTCATCAACCATGTCAGCCTTGTTCGGGAAGACAACGATGGAAGGAACG
>CAIRTT010000205.1 GCA_903881535.1 uncultured Armatimonadota bacterium | reverse complement strand
GCGTTTTCCAGTTATGCTGGTCGATTCGTCGCAACTAGCTTTGTGCGACGTCGATTTGTTGGCGTCTCGGGAGTGACTCACGTAGAAAGTCCAAGCCGATGAATGTAGATGATGCAACACAGCAAGCGCGACAGCGTCTTGATGATGCACGTAAGATGGCCTTGGATGCGGCTGAGGATGCCCGTATTCGGGTGCGTGATGCGCAAGATGTTGCTGTGTCGACGGCCCGCGAAGCTGCTCGGGATGCACAGGAACGTGCGCGCGCTGTCGCCGATGCGATGCCAGCGGGTCTTGCCGTACGGCTATTGTCATCAATGGTCGGAATTCCGTTGCTGCTCGGTCTTGTATTCTTCGAAATCTCTCCTGCCGCACCTGGTCTGCTCTTTGTGGTAGCACTCGGGAGCGTTTCTGTTCTCGGAGCAGGTGAGTTTTTCCGGGCGATGCGGATGCGACACTTCAGACCATCGTCCATCCTTGCGTATATTGCCGTTTTTGTCAGCCACTTTGCCGCATGGAGTGTTAGTCGCTCCATACTCGAGCAGCTACTCCCCGCACTGCTGGTCGTATTGCTTATCGGCACACTCATCCACCAAGTGATCCGGCGCGAGACAGAACCGCTTGTCAATACAGGTGTAACCTTGCTCGGTGTCTTTTACGCCGGCTGGTTAATGTCCTACTTAATTCAGCTTCGATCGTTTCCTGGGTTTATTGCACCATCACCGTTTCCGTCTACACCATTTGGTGCGTGGGTCGTTCTCTACGTGATGGCGATGACATGGACAACAGATGCTGGCGCTTACTTTGTTGGCCGTCGATTCGGAAAACATAAACTGGCACCATCCCTCTCGCCAAACAAGACCGTCGAGGGATCCATCGGAGGCATCGTGTTTGCCGTCCTGATGGGACTTGTCTGGGGAAGATGGATCAATATTCCAGTCATCCACTGCGTTGTTCTTGGTATTCTTTGCGGAGTTCTTGGTCAAATCGGAGACCTCTGTGAATCAGCTATGAAGCGGGATGTTGGTATCAAAGACTTTGGTGGAATTATGCCGGGGCATGGCGGAGTGTTGGACCGATTTGATTCGCTACTCTTTACGGCACCGGTCTGTTATTACTATTTGGTTGCTTTAGTTGTTGGAGGTAAGTAAATGCTTTTGTTTTTACCCGTTTTACCGGCGTTGTATGCACCGGTCGTTCAGTCATCGTTTGATGATGCGTATCTCGCAATCACATCGGGGGGAGTCCAAAACGCGGCGCAGGCACTGCGTGCATTAGGAACGGTAGCTGCCGACACAAAGGTAATGATGCGTACCAACGGTAGCCGTGTCATTTGGTACGTCCGTGCATCCCCCACTGACTCGGTTACATTACGTTTTGCACACGCTGACCTGAAGCCGAACAACCCCGTCGTTATCGGACAAACCGGCTGGATAGCATTCGCTGAGCAGTTTAACTCTGGGACTGGTTTCCGTTGGTCAGTCACAAACGATGACCGCCAAGTCGGATCGGGTGACTTTGAATACCATTTCCTGCCAGATAAATGTAAACCACAAGCCGGTGTCCCTAAAGGAGAGCTGGTACAGCTTCCAAAAATCTCCAGCACGATCTATCCAGGGACAGATCGTGACATTTGGGTCTATGTTCCAAATGGGTATTCAAAGAGCAAGCCAGCCTGCCTAATGGTTTTTCAAGATGGTCAGTGGGCGAAGAACTATATGCAACCTGTGTTTGACAATATGATTGCATCCAAGGAAATCCCTCAGATTATTGGTGTTTTCATCACACCTGGTACATATGCCGATGGTCGCTCAAACCGCTCGGTTGAGTACGACACGCTCTCTCCAAAATATTCTGAGTTTCTGATGAAGGATGTCCTTCCAGTTGTTTCCACACAGTGGCCGTACCGGGATGGAGCCGAAAACCGTGCGATCGCTGGACTGTCCAGTGGTGCTATTTGCGCATTCACGGTTGCTTGGGAGCGTCCTGATCAGTTCCATAAAGTCCTCTCCTGGATCGGAAGCTATGTCAACCTTCAGGGAGGTTCGACCGGAATTGGAGGGGGTCACAACTACCCTACTCTCATTCGAAAATCGAAGGGCAATGCAAAGAACATCCGTGTCTTTCTCCAAGAAGGAACGAATGACCTTGATAACCCATTCGGTAACTGGCCGTTAGCAAACATGCAAATGGAAAAGGCATTTTCCTACAGCGGGTATGACTACAAGTTCACCATGGGCCAGGGATTCCACTCAGATAGCCATGGACGGTCCATTTTGCCAGATTCGCTACGGTGGCTGTGGCGTGGAGTCAAGATTGACTAAATCTCCGCTCTGGTGGATGGCTGGAACGCGTAGAGTTTTCAAGTCATCCACTAGCGTTCCTGCCGATATTCAACGCGTATGGGATTTTCATAGCAAACCGGCTGCACTAGAAACATTGTCGCCGCCAGATATGAAAGTCACTGTGAGTGACAAGAATTTCACTGTTTCCGACGGTGTGTCCCTGATGATTTGGATGTCACCAAAGGGTGCGTTTATACGGTTTCCGTGGGTTTCATTGTTTACAGATGTCACAGCTCCATACACGTTTACAGACATCCAAACGCTTGGTCCATTTGCCCATTGGCGGCATACACATACATTTGTAGGATCCGGTGACATGACGGTCATTGAAGATAAGATCGAATACGCTGTCCCAGGCTGGTTTATCGGCGATTGGCTGATTGGGGCGCTGGTTGCACGGCAGCTGGATGAGACATTTCGATATCGTCGTGAACGCTTGATGTCGCATTCTTGGTGATTTCATTGCTACGGAGATAACGACAATCCTAGGCTAGTTGCTGTCCGGCAAGTGATTTGTTACGAAGAATTTACTAGTAACGCTTATCGGATGGCCCTTGCCCCGGAGTCGCAAGTTGATTTAGGAGCTTGAATATTTCGCCAGCAAGCACTTGGGCTGCCGGATTGTCATGAAAAAGATCAGGGTGGATTGCAAGTGCAAGTGTTCGGCGAGCTTTCAGCATCGCGGCCCGCGGCAAGCGTGCCGCTGCTACATTTAGGTCCTCTGAGCCGGCAGCCGGAGCCATGCCCCGGCCTTTTTGCGATGCTGCCCGTAAACCGGCCTGAAATCCTTCCGCGAAGACACCATCACGGTCTGAAACAGCTGATTCAGCTTTCTCTTCAGCTGACTTTGCTGCCTGAAGCTTTTCTGTACCATCCAACATAAGCTCATCGATACGTCGGACTGCCCGATTCAGCTCAATCTGCAAGCGACGATTTTCCTTCACGGCCGTAGAGCGTTCTTCACGAACGCTGTCAAGCTCACGTCGTAGGATTTTGAGTTCCCGTGATGACACTGGGCGACTGCTTGGCTGGTCTCCATGCGTACCTATACGTTCGCGAAGCCCTTCGATTCGATAAAGGGATGCTCTTGAAATGCCGCTGTGGTCGGCGACATCCTGGATTGTGAATGGAACACCAGTTTGTCTAAGAGCCCGCACAGATGTATCTACCTTTTCGGTTAATTCAGTAATCGAACGTGGTTTAGGGCCTCTACGGCGAAGTGAAACTGGCGTTAGCATCAGGTCTAGAATACCAGTTTGAGCGTTGCCAGTCCGGTCTTGGGCTAATAGAATGCGATATGCCTGAAAAAGTAAAGTGGTACACATCCTGGAAGGATGCTGTTGCGGATGCAAAGCGAACCCGCCGGCCGATTCTGATCGACTTTTATGCAGACTGGTGTACGTACTGTAAAAAGATGGACAAGGAGACTATTCCGAATCCTAGCGTTCAGGCAACATTGTCTAAAGTCGTTTGTGTGCGCCTTAACACTGAACGTGAAGGGCGCGCGCTCGCATCGAAGACGGGTGTTGGAACTCTACCGACCTTCTTGCTTACTAACGCCGCCGGCGAGCCGGAGGGGCGGATAGAAGGCTTTACAGATGCATCGCAGTTCAACGCGACGGTTGGCAGCCTCATCTCCGATTACGGTACGGCTGATAAGCGTGTCGCGGTGGCTATCGCTGCCGGCAAAATCACTCCGACCACAACAAACCTCCTCAAAGATCTCCTGATGAAACGACAGCTCGGGGCCGCATCTAAGCTCATCACTGGTCTCGATAAGGGAAAGAACCCTGTGTTTCCGGTGGAGGCATACTTC
>CAIRTT010000204.1 GCA_903881535.1 uncultured Armatimonadota bacterium | reverse complement strand
TTTCCGTTGAAGTGGCGGCTGACATAGCCATTTGCACCTGGCATCACTTCGATACGCACACCCGTGATGTCTTTGTCTACTGCATCCAGAGTTACGGTGTAGCTGTCCTTTGCAGGGTTGGTGCCGGTGACAACAATCGCAGATGTGGCATTTGCGGTCAATTTTGCGCCGCTAGTTGCGGTTGCGGCTGCGATTCCGGCAGGCAGCCAAGATGGCTTGACGCTGGATAAGTCACGGGATGCTTCCCAGAGAGACGCCCATTTCAGGAAGTCAGGTTCAGCGGATTTTGCGGCGGCCTGCGCATCGGTGAGCTGCTTATCCAGCTTTGCCAGCATCGCATCCTGGTCACGCGTTGGGCTCTTGATGAGCGGCGGGTGGTTTTCAGGCGCTTCGACGCCTGTTCCAGACTCTGCGATGTTATTGAAAAACGCAAAGACCGAGTAAAAGTCCTTTTGGCTAACCGGATCGTACTTATGGTCGTGGCAGCGTGCGCAGCCAAATGTCATCCCAAGCCAGACAGCGCTGGTCGTTTCGACGCGGTCGATGACGGTTTCGATGCGCCATTCTTCCGCGATTACGCCGCCTTCGGTATTGACGCGGTGGTTACGGTTGAACCCGGTGGCGATGACCTGTTCGGTCGTGGGATTTGGGAGCATGTCTCCGGCAAGCTGCTCAACGGTGAACTGGTCATAGGGCTTGTTGGAGTTGAAGGCATCGATGACCCAGTCGCGCCAGCGGTACTGGAAGCGCTCGTAGTCAGCCTGATAGCCATTTGAGTCGGCGTAGCGTGCGCCATCCAGCCAGTCAGCCGCCATCCGCTCGCCGTAGCGCGGGCTTGCGAGGAGGCGATCTGCGGCAACTGCATACGCATTTGGGCGCGTATCAGCGAGGAAGCGGTCGACTTCGACAGGGGTTGGAGGGAGCCCCGTAAGGTCAAGGGTGGCGCGGCGCAGCCAGGTACGCCGGTCGGCATCCGGGCTCGGTTTCATTCCGACCTTGTCAAGTTTTTCGAGGATGTAGGCATCGATGGGGCTGCGGACCCATTGAGGATTAGAGACTTTTGGTACTGCAGGGCGCTTTGGGGCCACGAAAGCCCAATGTTTATCTACTTGTGCACCAGTACGCGTCCAGGCTGTGAGGAGCGCTTTTTGAGCAGCATTCGGCTGGGATGGCTCGTTCATCGGTGGCATGTGCAAGCTACTCGATGCCGGCAATGCTATACGCCGGGCGACTTCCTTTGCTTGTGCTGCGGTGATCGGCAGGTCAAGGCGGAGGTTACCTTTACGCGCATTTCCATCCAAGCCGTGGCATTTGAGACAGTGATCTCCAAGAATGGGCCGAATTTCCTTGGTGTAGTCTGGTTTCTTGATGATTTTTGGGCTTGTCGGAGCACCGATGGCAAGCCAGGTTGCGGATGCACAGAGGGTAATGGCTAGGCCAGCGCGGATCGTTCCACCGCGCAGCGCTGCAAAGGGGTTTCGCATGGGCAAGTTTCCCACAAATGCGAGTGGAATTGCCAGTAACAGACGCCTTGTTGACTTGATGTAATCCTGCTGTATGGTAACGGTATGCACCTGCAACAGGATCAAACAGGCATTGCGCAGCCAGAAACAGCGGTGGTCTCTACGGCGTCATCATCCAACATTGCCGCACAGATCCTAGAAACAGTCAGCCCATCGGGTGTGACACGGCGCGGTATCTGGATGACACCTGTCGGCATGGCCAGAACTTACTTTGAATTCACATCTCGTTTGCGTGTTCTCGGGATGCCATTTGTTCACATCGCGTGGGGGCGTAACCCAGTCACAGGCAAGCTCGCGGTAGCCCGCGGGTTTATCGCTATCGGGCAGGTCGCGATTGGGGTCATCAGTGTCGGGCAGCTAAGTGTCGGCTTTCTCTCAGTTGGTCAGCTTTCGCTCGGACTGTGGGGTGCCCTTGGCCAAGCGGCGATTGGATTTCTGGCGATTGGCCAGCTGGCGGTGGGGTTACGCGCAGCAATCGGGATGCTGGCGGTTGCGTTTCATGCGGTGGGGATGCTAACGGCGGGCGGGACGTGTGTCGGCGGCCCGAGTGCCTGCACCCATGCATGGAATATGGAGCGGCGCGACCCGGTGGCTGTTCAGGACTTCAAGGACACGCCCTTCCGCCCGATGAAAACGAACAGAAGGTCGCAGTAGCCTGACGGTGATGGTTGCTAGGCCGCGTGTTGTCGCTGCCTTGACGTCTTGTCATCCACAATAAACTCATCCCGGATGAAGCGCTTCGCGACAGCTGCATCCCGGTAGAAAATCGTCAGCTCATGCGCGGTAAACGAATGGAAGCCATCCGCTTGCATCGCAGCAACGATATCAAACGTCGCAAGGTCCTCATGGATTTCAAGGAGGATCACATCGCACTGGTTCACCCAACGTCGGTTACCCGGGGCGAACAGCTCGTATTCAGCACCTTCGATGTCAATTTTGCAAATGTTTACGCGCGGCATTGCGTGCTGCTGCATTAGGTTTAACATCGTGATGCTTGGGACAAGGCTCTTCCCGTCTTCGGCTTCGGATGCGTGATGCGACCAGGCATCGCCATCCCGAAATGTGTCATCTGCGATAGATACGCCATCGTTGTGGGACCACATCGCTGCCTCAACCGTCTGGATACGCTCGCCGAGGAAAGCCGTATTGCGCGAGAGCTGTTCAAAGTTTGAGTGCATTAACTCGACCGCGACCACTTCACATTTTGGGTAGATGCCGGCGAAGTAGGTGCTTGAGTAACCTACATTTGCACCGATATCCAAGACCGTTGTGCGCTCAGCAACAGGTTTTAGAAAGCTGTATTCACCCCAAATGAAGATGTCGTGGAACACCTGCATATCTGACATCCCGGTTCGAATCGCTACCGGGTTCGCCATATGAGGAAGTTGAAACTCCATTTGGCGTTTTGTAAGGCGGGAAATGGTTGTTCTAACTAGGTATTCCGCCATCTTGAGCGGTCCGATTTTATCGGTAATCAATTTGAGTACAGTTAGTTGCATGAGGAACGTACTTGCAAGATGTGTACCGTGCTCCCAACATTGCTCATTTTTATGTGGCATGAAGGTTGCAAGCAGACGAGGTATGTCTCTGTCAAATCATCCTGTGAGTGGTCCAGATGTAGCGGTCATCATTTGTACACGCAACCGTGCTGAGCATTTGGCTGAAATGCTTCCTTCATTGGCCAAGCTCTACATTCCTGCTGGCCTCACCGTAGATGCAATAGTCGTTGACAATGGCAGCACAGATGCAACGCAGGCCGTGATAGCCGAAATCACCCGTAGCTGTGGCTGGGTACGGTCCGTCATCGAAAAGAAACCAGGCCTCTCGAATGCCCGTAATGCTGGAATAGAAGAGACAACGGCACCGATTGTGCTGTTCACCGATGACGATGTCCGCATCCCGACAGACTGGCTGGCTGGCATGACACAAATGTTCGGCGACCAGGACACCCACATTGTTCAGGGGCGTATTGTGCTTGCGGAGAGCATTGTCCTGCCCTGGATGGAGTGGGTCCATCGAGCCGGTCTAGCCGAGTTCATTGGTGATGAAGCCAAGACGGTGATTGGCGCAAACTTTGGTTTCCGCCGGACGGCCTGGGAGAAAGTCGGTGGCTTTGACCCGCGCTTTGGAGCGGGAACTCCGATTGGTTTCGGGGATGACACCCTGTTTGGGCACCAGGTACGTCGCCAGTTTGGGGATGTCGCGATTTACTCCGGCGCTCCCATCGTACACTACCCGGACACGAGTCGTCTGACCCGTGAAAGCCTGCTAAAACGCACACGACTAGGCGCAATTTCCGAGATTTGGATTGCAGCGGCGCTTGGCGAACCGCTTCCACATCAGGCAACCCGCCCCGTGCTTTTAAATCACTTGGCTTACGCGGCAAAAACGCTAAAAGCAAGACTCCTCCACAATGGCAGCCCATTGACACAGGATGAGCTGTACGGTTACTACTCGTTGGTGATGTCCCTTGAGGCAAGCGCCTACGACGAAGCCAAAGTCGCGTTTGGAACAGCTGCTTAGGCGTTTTGGCGAAAACCGATACACTGCGGCAACACGGTGGAGTCAATCCACAAGGAGCGCAGCGTCGATGGTGATGCCACAAACCTCGCAGTCAGATTGGTACGGCTACAACAAGCAGAGCTTTGTTCACAGTGGCCATGGAGCCTATGTCGTCATCCCAAAGGTTGCGGCCCCTGGCAATCCATGGGTCTGGCGTACATCCTTTCCTGATTTTCACGCCGAAATCGATGTTCAGCTCCTCGGTGCAGGCTTTCATGTTGCGTACATCGATGTCCTCGACATGCTGGGGTCAGACCGCTCTCTAGGCATCATGGAGCGCTTCCGCGATCTGATTCGCTATAAGTACAAGCTGGCAGAGAAGTGCTGTATCGAGGGTGTTTCCCGTGGCGGGATGCATGCGTATCGGTATACATATCGCCACCCAGACCAGATCGCGTGCATTTATTGCGACACACCTGTCATGAACCTCGCAAGCTGGCCGAAGAAATGGCCTGGCAGTCAGCGCGAGTGGCAGGATGCGAAGCGTGAGTTTGGCTTTGCCAAAGATGAGGATGCCCTGCAGTTCCGTAGCAACCCCATTGATTTGGCTGTCGATATTGCAAAAGCCGGTGTCCCGATGCGGCATACAATCTCCCTCTCCGATGAGGTCGTTCCAGCCACGGAGAACACGCTCGAAGCAAACCGTCGCCTTGCGAAGATTGGCAAAGCCATCGAGCTGGTTGTGGTTGAAAAGGGCACGCCTGAGTCGAATGGCCATCATTTTGCGCTGCCCAAAATCGATGAAACCGCGCGTTGGATAGAGCGGCACGCCGAAGTGAATCCAAGCGGCGTGGTTCAGCACACGCTCCGCGGTGGTCTGGGACGCGCATTCGCAACATTCCGCAAAACCAAGCGCGGCACGGTGGGCTTTCTCGGTGGCTCGATTACCTACAACGGCGGCTGGCGTGACCACGTGATGGCAGATTTGAAGCGCCGCTTTCCAGATACACAGTTCACCTTTGTCGCCGCGGGCATCCCAAGCATGGGCAGTGTTCCGCACGCATTCAGGGTTCAGAGTGATCTGCTTGACAAGGGTCCGTTTGACCTCGTTTTTATCGAAGCTGCGGTAAATGATCGAACAAATCATCCCAAAGATGCCACGCGTGTCTCCCGCGCGATGGAAGGTGTTGTCCGCCATATCCGCCGCGAGAATCCGCTGACAGACATTGTGCAGCTGCATTTTGCGATGGAGGAGTTCTATGCAGATTTTGCCGCTGGGCGGATGCCAGCAACGCTTGCCATCCATGAACGTGTTGCAAGCCACTACGAAAATCCAAGTGTCAACATCGCCAAAGAGGTCTGGGCACGTAGCGCGGCGGGGCAGTTTACGTGGGCGAATGGGATCCAGGATGTTCACCCAAGCCCATTTGGTGGATTGCTCTACGGACGTGCGATTAGTCGGATGTTTGATGATGCTGAGGATGCGCTTAAACCCATCAAGGGTGGTCACCTATTACCAAAGGCACTCGATCGGGCGTGTTACGAACGTGGACACTACGAGAGTGTGCAGGCCGCACAGCCCGTTCAGGGTTTTCGCCTGGTGGAGCGGTGGCAACCACAGATACCAGCGGGTACGCGGGATGGTTTTGTGAATGTCCCAGCCCTAACAGCATCAAAGCCGGGCGATACGCTGCGGTTCCGCTTCACAGGAACGACGGTTGGGTTGGCGGTTGCTGCGGGGCCGGATGCCGGTATTTTGCGCTGCCGCATCGATGATGGCAAGGAAGTTATCGTTGACACGTACACCGCATGGAGTGGAGGTTTATACCTCCCGTGGGTATATGTCCTCGCGGATGACCTCAAGCCTGGCACGCATGAGCTGGTGGTAACGATTGATCACCAAAAGCATGCTGCAGCCAGAGGGACCGCAGTGCATATTATGCACTTGTGTGTGAGTTAGTAGGCTAGCGGGAAAAGAACCAGGGCTCTTCGGAGCTGTGAAACCAGTCCCAAGCGATTCCAGCGATAAAGCCTACCAGCAGTAATCCGATGATGAAAATCCATCCGATGGTTGTCAGTCCGAAGATGAGGAAGCTGATGTAGGCAAGTGCGCCTGCCGGGGCCATGCAGGCCCAGAATCGCCAGTGCCAAAGGACATCGATGGCGCTAAACAGCGCATCTAAACTTAACCAGTCATTCATATACGTTTACCGTTTACGTGGCACGGTATCATATTGCCGTTGTCGTGGAGCGCGGGCTTGTAGCTCAACGGTTAGAGCAGGGGACTCATAATCCCTTGGTTGGGGGTTCGAATCCCTCCAGGCCCACTTCACAGGCCAGCGTACTCTTCGCTGTGCCCGCGCAT
>CAIRTT010000203.1 GCA_903881535.1 uncultured Armatimonadota bacterium | reverse complement strand
GACCTCTTCGAAACGGCCAAGCAAAACCGTCCATGTCTCATTTTCATTGATGAAATCGATGCGGTGGGTCGGCAGCGTGGTGCAGGTTGGGGCGGCGGTCACGATGAGCGTGAACAAACCCTAAACCAGTTACTCGTTGAGATGGACGGCTTCGATCCCAATGCGGGAGTCATTGTGATTGCTGCGACGAACCGTGCGGATGTTTTGGATCCTGCACTGCTTCGCCCGGGCCGCTTTGACCGCCGTGTCATGGTAGATGCCCCAGACGTCAAGGGCCGTGAAGCAATCCTGAAAGTCCATACTAAGGGCAAGCCGATTGCTCCTGAGGTCAACCTCACAACGCTTGCTAAGTTGACACCTGGTTTTTCGGGAGCGGAACTAGCGAACCTTCTGAATGAGGCCGCTCTGTTGGCTGCACGCAAAGACAAGCGTCAGATTGACATGATCGATCTCGAGGATGCGATTGACCGCGAGCTAATGGGCCCTGCCCGTAAAAGCCGTGTCCGATCAAAGGACGCCCTTACAAAGGTTTCTGTCCACGAAGCGGGTCACGCCATTGTTGGAGAGCTCCTCGCAAATGCAGACCCTGTTCACAAGGTTACAATTGTTGCACGCGGCCAAGCTGGCGGCGTGACGATTAACCTCCCTGATGAAACGCGTGAGGGTCGGACCAAGGGTGAGTTCGAAGACATCATCGCGATGGCACTTGGCGGCCGGATTGCAGAGCTTCTCGTGTACGGTGAGATCAACACGGGTGCCTACTCCGACCTGTCTCAGGTGACACGCATTGCCAAGGCGATGGTGTGTGAGTACGGAATGAGTGATCGGTTGGGAAATCGACGTTTTGGCCGTGCACAAGGATCACCGTTTATGGGGCGAGACTTCGGCGGCGATGAGTCTGACTACTCTGAAGAGATGGCACGAATCGTCGATGAGGAAATCTCAACCATCATTGATCGTAACTATGCACGTGCTGAGCAGATCTTGACCGAGAACAGACATCTGTTGGATCGGCTGACGGCTGAGCTATTGGACAAGGAAACGCTTGACCGGGATGACTTCCTTGCCCTTATCCAGGATGCAGTTGTGCCGGCAACTGGAGGGCGCGCTCCAAAGCCACCTACTCCACCATTGCCTCCAACGGCTCCGCAGCCACCAGTGAGCGATGCGTCTGCCGATGACGCACCTGTTGGCACACAGCAGAGGCTGGAGCCAGGACTGGCTTAGCGACCACAATCTACGGACCGGGCATCGACCCGGTCCGTTTCTTTTTGGCGATACCATGCGCTATGCCATTGGAAAGACAGATTGCAGCCTACAGACTAAATAGAATCGTCCGAACACCCTACTCGGAGGTCTATCTTATTTGGGACAACCAAACCAGAATTGGTCAGATTGATATCCACTATGCACACCAAACGGTGTACGCGACCCTTGTCCTGGAACAAGAGCTGGAAGTCGCTGCTGAAGAGGGATTAATCGCTCAAATTGATGAGCAAGTTGTTCAGGCATATTTGCCTAACTTTGACCGTGAGGACTTCCTCGTAACCGTTTTTCGTGGCGAAGAAATCAGCAACTACACAGACACATCAGGCTCATCCGAAGATGACATTGATGAAATGGAAGAATAAAAATCCGGGAATCAAACCATGTGACTCCCGGATTTCTTGCTAAGTCAGCGACGTCTACGTCCCTCGGGAAACATTCGACAGCGCAGGTTTGATTGCATGGTCAGTCGTCGTGATCGGCCCTGTTAGCGTCGCACCGGTAGTTTGCAAAAACGCGATAGCCCTATTAATCTCATCCTGGTCACCAGTGAGAGCTAACTCCATAGTCCCGCCGCCCGTAGTAACCATTGCCTGACGGACAATGAAATCTACAGCAAATTGCTTGGATAGCGTTGAGAGAAACGGGGACGATGCCACCACTGCATTGAGCGCAGCTTGATATACCAGCGTTACTTGCATTCCACTACTTCCTTGGCACTACGGCGAACACCGTGAGTGTTTATCTGATGTTTATTCTACAGGATGGAGCTTCATCCATGGTTTTGTTGAATGTGTGTCAAAGCACATATCATTGGTGTATGGATACCGTCGGCGTAACGTCTTTGCCCAGTAAAACGTGGACAGCTACAGCGCTGACGCTTGATTCATTGAAAATACTGTCTAGTTGATACTGTCGCAGCTTCCAGCGCCGAATCCACTGTCCATTCTTTTCGAGGCCGAAGTAAACAAATCGCTCACCTCTTTTACCGGCGACTGCATCACCACGATAGTCGCTATCGGTGAGGCGCTCGATTGTTGTTGCGACCATTATGGCTTCGCCAGTAACTGACACCAGCTGACATGCTTTCTTGCCAAGTAAACCCCACTGCTGACCAGTGTCTCCTGAATATAGGGTATCCAATGTAAGGTTGAACGTGATGGTCAGCATCATCGGCGAATGCCACGTTTACGCCGCCAGGATGGTGGTAACAGCTCTTCAAGTGTGTCATCGACGGTTACGATGCCGAGGAGTTCCCCATCCGATGCGACTACTGGAACGGCAAGTAAATCGTAATGCTCCAGCACCGTAGCGACTTGCTCCAGTTCGTCATCGGGATGAACCGTCACCAGCTTCTCACCATCCACCATAATGTTCCAGAGTGGTGTGGTTGGGTTTGAGACAATGAGATCACGGAGAGAAATGACGCCAGTGAGGTGATGATCTTCATCTACAACATAGATGTAATAAATGGTCTCAGCATCCGGGCTCAGTTCTCGGATTCGATCGATGGCCCCCTGTGCTGTCAGTTCAACGGGCATCGCGACGTAGCTAGTCGTCATCAGACCACCAGCACTGTTTTCATCGTAGTGCAGCAGCTCTTTCAGTTCCTCGGCTTCGTCTTCATCCATTTCTTCAAGCAGCTCTTTTCGCTTGCTGCCTGACAGATCCTGCACGATGTCGGCTGCATCATCAGGTTCCATTTCTTCCAGAATGTCTGCAGCCTTTTCAGGTGCAAGCTGCTCGATGATTTCTCTTTGAACATCATCATCTGCTTCTGAAACAGCATCGGCTGCCGTTTCGACGGGAAGGCTGTTAATGAGCGCATTGCGCTCCTGCGGGTGGAGCTGTTCGAGAATGTCGGCAATATCGGCAGGATGGAGGTGTCTAAGACCCTCCCGCGTGGTGCGCAACCGAATGACAGATGTACCATCCCCGCCGGTTGACTCGACATCTGACCATGGGATAAATGGAGATTCATCCCAGCCAAAGCGTTTCGCCAAGGCATCCGCCCATGCGCCGGGTAGGACACGACGGATAACAGCGTATTGCCCAGGATCGACGCCAAGGACTACGAGAGATCCATCCGGTGCATATGCTAGTCGGATATCAGACACACGGACCACCCGCATGTCTTGGGTATCTACGAGCTGATGATCAAGAACATGTTGCTTGAGGAGCATAGGGCCGGGCTGACTTAAAGCGTCCTCCACTGGGCCTGCAATTTTGATGTCCCTCTGACTAAGGTTGACATTCGTCCAAGCGAAGACCTTGGTCTTGCCATGGAATTGGATGACGCCGTGCGTCACGATCGGCAGGTCATCTCCCCCGCTCCATGAAGCGGCAAGGTCGAAGAGAACTCCATGGTGAATTCCATTGGTATCGATTACCTTCGCACCGAGGAGTGTCGTTGCCAGAAAGGCCCCTTTAGCATCCATGTCGGTATTCTACAGGAGTGGCTCTGGATGAAGGAACAAAACTAAGCCGCTGACGAGTATAATCAATGTGGGAGAATATGATGGAAACGATTACTCTGGGTGGTGGTTGCTTCTGGTGTGTGGAAGCCGTATTCGAAGAGCTCCGTGGGGTCTCCAAGGTTGATTCCGGTTACTCCGGAGGTCATGTTGTGAATCCATCGTACGAAGAAGTCTGTTCAGGCTCTACCGGCCACGCCGAAGTGGTGCAGGTGACCTTTGATCCGAAGGAAGTATCTCTTGCAGATCTGATTCGTATCTTTCTGACAACACACGATCCGACACAGCTCAATCGTCAAGGCAACGATGTCGGTACGCAGTATCGCTCATCTGTTTTTGTCAGGACTCCTGAGCAAAAAAAAGTTGTTGAGGCTGTTATTGAAGAAGTCAACAAGGCTAAGATTTGGCCGCGAAAAATCGTGACGACGATTGAGCCGTTCAAGACCTACTACGCCGCTGAAGACTATCATCAGAACTACTTCAAGAAATTTGAAGATCCGAACAATCAGCAAAAGGCCACATTGAACCGTGGCTACTGTGCGTTGATTATTGCTCCCAAGGTAGCCAAGTTCAGAAAAATGTATAAGGACAAGCTTAAGAAGTAGAGCCTTTTGTGTAGGTTTTTTTGAGACGCTGTTCAGATCACTGAGTGGCGTCTTTTTATTTGATGGACGACTCTGGAAAGTCCCACTTAAGTTAATCAACCATACCGGTTTGAACGATTAGAAATTGCCTGGCACACGTACAAAGCGCCTATATATTGAGTAATTTTAATGTGCTCTGCAGAGGACTCACTTGAGTCGTTTTGATGTGCAGCCCCTTGTGAGAGCTGTGAAGGAAATAGATGGTCATGACGGACATCAAAATTTTTGGAACACATGATGGTGACACGATTGGGCAGATTACCCGATGTGCACAAGACGAGTCAGTGGTTGGTGCGGTCCTTTGCGGGGATGGTCACCGTGGCTACAACATGCCAATCGGTGGCGTCATCGCATACCGCGGCAAAATAAGCCCGGCGGGTGTAGGGTTTGATATCGCATGCGGGAACAAAGCGGTTCTAACAAACCTGATATGGAATGACATCCGTAAAGATTTTCCACGGCTTATGGACACCATCTATCAATCGCTCAGCTTTGGAATTGGTCGTGTCAATACAACCGACGTTGTTGACGATGCCCTCTTTGATGATGCCGCGTGGACTGACATCGATGTGTTGGCATCTGCAGGCCTCCGGGACAAGGCACGGCGTCAGCTAGGGACTGTCGGATCAGGTAACCACTATGTAGATGTTTTCAGAGATGAAGCTGACAGGATTTGGATTGGGGTTCATTTTGGTTCGCGCGGCCTTGGGCATACGATTGCCAGCCACTATATTCGTGTCGCTGGTGGGCAACCAGATGGCAATATGGATGCTCCTCCAGCTCTTCTTGATGCACATTCTGAGCATGGTGAACATTATCTTGCAGCAATGGAGCTCGCTGGTCGCTACGCTTATGCTGGACGCAACTGGGTTTGTGCAAAAGTAGCATCGATACTTGGCGCGAAAATTCTAGATGAGGTTCATAACCACCATAACTTCGCGTGGAAGGAAAACGTCATGGGCGCGGATGCATGGGTGGTGCGCAAAGGCGCAACACCGGCATTCCCAGGACAACGCGGGTTTGTCGGAGGCTCGATGGGAGACATTTCGGTCATCCTCGAGGGCACAGCTAGCCATGTATCACGTGATGCGCTCTATTCAACGATCCATGGTGCAGGCAGAGTGATGAGTCGTACGCAAGCAGCTGGCAAAATGATTTACAAGGGGCCGAACAAAGGCCAGCGTAGTGGAGGTCAAGTCTCCTGGGAAATGCTAAGGAAGTGGATTGGCGATGAGGGTGTTGAGCTACGCGGCGGGGGTACAGATGAATCGCCACATTGTTACAAACGTCTCCCAGATGTTCTTGCGTGTCACGCAGGAACAATCCGAATCCTTCATACCCTAAGACCGCTAGGTGTTTGTATGGCAGGAGATGATGTCATCGACCCGTACAAGGACTAAGCATTATTCATCAAACAACTCTGGCTGCAGCTTTGGAGCATCAGCATCGGTTCGCATCCAGTAGCCATCTCCCGTTGAGCGAACCACCCCTTCTGTGCGCAGCTGCTGCATCTGCCAACTGAGGCGATATTGCCAGCGTGAAACGCCGGGGTGCCCCGCTTGCGAAAGCTCATCCTGGGGCCGCAGGCTGTCATGCGCTATTGCATATACGCGTTGATAAATCGTGTTCCAGTGGAGCGGGATGTCCGTTGTCAACATCACATGGCGCAATGCCTCCTCCGTCGAGGAAGCAAGGTTGATCGTCGAAACCAGTTCACTCGATGTAAACATCGGAACGAGCGTCATCGCGACGTTTGTCTCTGATCTCAGTGCATCTGAATCAAGAATGGAGTCAAGGGTTTGGATGACCTCACTCAACCTAATTTGCTCAGCCGATGGTAACTCCTGTACGGACATCAAATCTGTAAGCTCAGTGGTGAGAATCGAGATTTGATCTACTATTTCCACCAGCCGGTTGGTATCGATACCCATATTTGAATGTTACATCCAGTTGAGAGATTCACGTCAAATCAAACTTCCCCATCCTCGATGCAGATGCCTTTTGTGGTAAGGTTTACCCATATCGCAAGGGCGTCACTGGCCCATGCGTACATGACCATAGACTTTCTGGCGATCAGGAGGTTTATCAATGGCTCATAGCAAAGAGGCTGCCAAGGAACAGAACCGTGACGTGCGGGCTGTGATGGCGCGGCACAGTTTAGATTTCGGCCAGGTCAGTGTGACTGTTACGCATGGTGTCGTCTACCTTTATGGACGTGTGCGGACGCTGCGTGGATACGAAACCCAATATCGTGAAATCCGTGAGGCATTCTTGAAGGCCCTGCGTGCAAAGACCGGTATTCGCGAAGTCGTTGAGCAATGGCAGGTCATCGAGTAAATCCCATTCCCTGTTGCCATCAAGCGGCAAAGGTTGGTAATCGGCAATATAGCCACATCGCTACCGTCGCATAGACTCAAATCGCCGCTGCTGCTGAGTCTTTGCGAAGTTGCGTATTGTGATGAGCTGTAATCAACGACCAGAATGTCCAGCTGACTCGCAGGTACAAGCTGTCTATGGTTGGGCTAATCACGGTTTCCCGAGATCCAGCGGATACCGCCCAGCCACGCAACGTAGTGACAATATCTAGCAGCCGTACTGACTTCGATTACGATAATCTGCGT
>CAIRTT010000202.1 GCA_903881535.1 uncultured Armatimonadota bacterium | reverse complement strand
CGGGCTAACAGCTGCAGCGCTTCCATCGGGGACAGGCGATTGGGATCAATCGACTGCAGCTCTTCAACCACCGGGTGGATTGCCGCTTCAAAAAGCGTCATTTGGAGCGTCGCGGTAGTCGTCTCAATCCGAGGCGCTCCGCCAGCCTTCTCGAGCTGCATCAGGATGCGCTTAGCACGCTCGACAACCGATGGCGGCAACCCCGCCATCCGGGCAACCTGCACGCCATACGACTTATCCGTACCCCCCGGCAAAACTTTGCGCAGCCACAAAATACGGTCATCCGTTTCACGCACCGCAATCCGGTAATTACGCACATTCGTCCGCTGCTTTTCGAGGTCATTCAAAAGGTGATAATGCGTCGCGAACAATGTCTTCGCCCCAAGCTCACTCAGGTGCTCAGCGACTGCCCACGCAATACTAAGACCATCGTAGGTCGATGTCCCCCGGCCAATTTCATCGAGAATCACCAAACTCCGCTCCGTCGCGTGATTGAGAATTTCAGCCGTCTCCGTCATCTCCACCATAAATGTCGACTGGCCGCTTGAAAGGTCATCATGTGCCCCAACGCGTGTAAAAATCCGGTCCACAATCCCAATGTGCGCGGCATCCGCAGGAACATACGAACCAATCTGCGCGAGGAGTACGATCAACGCAACCTGCCGTAGCACCGTCGACTTACCTGCGGCATTCGGACCAGTGATCACATGAACGGTCTGCTCGGTATCGAGAACCGTGTCATTCGGGATAAAGCGTTGGATTCCCCCGGCAAGCTTTTCAACGACCGGATGGCGGCCAGCCACAATGGAAATGACATCCCCGTCATCCACCACCGGACGGCACCAGCGGTTATTCACCGCAAGCTCGGCGAGAGCCGATGCGATATCCAATTGGGCAACAATCCGTGCCCTGTCAAGTACACTCCCTGCCCAGTCCCGCGCAATCATTTCCCGTAACGCAATAAAGAGCTCACCTTCAAGGGCGACCTGCCTGTCCTGCGCTCCCATCACCTTCGCTTCCATCTCCTTGAGCTCAGGCGTGAAGTAGCGTTCGCCAGCTGCCGTGGTCTGTTTGCGGATGTAATTCTCCGGGACGAGTTCTAGCTGCGAACGAGGGACTTCTAGGTAATAACCAAACACACTGGTGTAGCCAATTTTGAGGTTTCGGATGCCGGTGCGTTCCCGCTCGGATGTCTCCAGTTCCGCAATCCATGCAGCCCCGCCCTGACGTAGCGAACGAAGCTCATCGAGCTGCGCATCGTAGCCAGACTTGAAAATCCCGCCATCACGCACTAGTAGCGGAGGCTCATCCACGATGGCGTCATCGATATCTCCCGCGAGCGTGCCTACTGGATGCAGCTGCGAAACAAGGACATTAATGGCTGGATCTGCGACCCGGGCGGCGGCGGCGGCGAGGATGTCCAGCTTCTTCAGACTGGTTCCAAGGGCCTTGATGTCGCGCGGGCTTGCAGCTCCCGTGCAAATGCGCGCGACCAGGCGTTCGAGGTCACCGATTTCACGGAGGGTGTCACGCACATCGGCGCGTGGCAGGCTGGCAGAACAGAATGCAGCAATGCCCTCTTGACGCTCAGTGATTCCACCAACGGACAAGAGTGGCGCATCCAGCCAGCGTCGGAGGAGCCTTCCGCCAAGCGCTGTCCGCGTTTGGTCGATGACAGCGAGGAGCGACTTGCCTTTCGCCTGATCGAGGAGGCCTGCGGTGAGCTCAAGGTTTCTACGCGTGGATGCATCGAGAGTCATCGTGTCATCAAGGGACCAGATGGCAAGCGTGCGAATATGCGGAACCGCGCCCTGCTGGGTTTCCTCAACGTAGTCGAGCAGGGTTGCCGCAGCTTCGATGCCGGTGCTGTAGTGATCACAACCAAAACCACGAAGTGTTGTCACGCCAAAGTGACGGAGCAAATCTTCCCTTGGTGTCTTCGGAAGCTTTCGTGTGGCGATGCGTGTCAGGGTTGCAGGGCAGCGTGCCGCAATTGCATCCGCAAGCGCATCCTGATCTTCGGGAACCAGACACTCAGCCGGCGCGATGCGGGCGACTTCGGCTGCGATGTCAGATTCTGTTGCGCCAGCGGGAAGCTCGCAGACAAGGAATTCGCCTGTAGAGACATCCACGACGCCGATGCCAGCAATGGGCGTCCGCAAAATGGCCGCGACAAGAAAATTGTTCGAACGCGCATCGAGGAGCGCATCTTCAACGAGCGTCCCTGGGGTGACAACGCGTGTGATGGCTCTGCGGACCAGACCTTTGGCCTGTTTTGGATCTTCGATCTGGTCGCAAATGGCGACTTTATGCCCTTGCTGGACGAGGCGTGCGAGATAGCGGTCGAGGGCATGATACGGAACCCCTGCCATCGGGAGACGCTCATCCATGCCATTGACATCCCGGCCAGTAAGCGTGATATCCAGTGCTGCTGCAATTAACGTGGCATCAACACCATAAGCCTCAAAGAAATCTCCAACCCGAATCAGAAGGATCACTTCAGGGCGTTCAGCCTTGAGCTCCATGTACTGCCGCAGCATCGGGGAGAGCTTCTCAATCGGTATTTGTGCCATATGGGGTAGTGTAGTGTACGCACAGGCGGTCTGCGAGACTGTCACGGCGGGAAGCGGAATCGCACTATGGCTGTCGAATCTGATATGTATAATCTGCAACCAATCGCAGTCGGAGCGAAGGTCCCTGATATCTCTCTCGCGGAGATGGCGACAGCTGGATTACATCCCTTAGCGGATTACTACGCTGAGCGTGGGCTTCTTCTGGTCTTGGTGCGCCACTGGAATTGTATTTTCTGTCGTGGCCAGCTGGCTGAGCTACACACGCTTTTGCCATTGCTGGAACAGAAGACCCGTTTAGCGGTGGTACTGCCTCACAAAGCGGAATATCTCCGCACACGCCTCACTGGTCGCTATTCTCTCTCCTGTACGGTGTTGTGTGACCCGGAGTATGCGTTGTACAAGGCTCTTGGTTACGGACACATGCGCGCTGCGGATGCTATTTCTCCAAGAGTTTTGGTGGATGGAGCAAAGCTGTTTTTGGGTGGGCACATTGTTGGCTTACCCGATGGAGCCATTGAGCAGCTGCCAGGCGTCGTGGCAATTCGTGCATCGGGGATGGTTTCTGCACGCCATCAACATGCATTTGCGAGTGATTATCTGTCATCCGATGAGCTGATCGAGTTCGCCGGACTTGCAGGCAGCTAGGGCATTCGGGGAAATCCGTATCGGGTCATCCGCCCTCCATGCTAAAATCACAGCATGTCATACATCGTCAGTGTTGGAATGGAGTGCCATGCGGAGCTGCTGACTCACAGCAAGATGTTCTGCGGGTGTGAAAATGCCTTTGGCGGCGAGCCGAACACGCGTTGCTGCCCGGTGTGTCTGGGCCTCCCGGGCGCGCTCCCCGTGTTTAACAAGGAAGCCGTAAAGCATGTCCTGCGTACATCGCTTGCGCTTGGCTGCACTATTTCCCGCCGCACGATATTCCACCGGAAGAACTACTTCTATCCTGACCTCCCAAAGGGCTACCAAATTAGTCAATACGGTCAGACACCGATTGGCATCGATGGCTTCCTCGAGATCGAGACCCCGGAAGGTGACTTGAAGCGGATTAATATCACCCGCGTGCACCTCGAGGAGGATACGGGTAAGTCCCTCCACTCCGATGGCCTTGGTTACTCCGTGGTGGACTACAATCGCAGCTCTGTTCCACTAATGGAAATCGTTACGGCGTTCCCTCCCGACATCACGAGTGGCGAAGAAGCGCGTCAGTATGCGGAAAACCTTCGGCTGGTGTTGCTGTACCTTGGCGTCTCGGATGGAAAGAT
>CAIRTT010000201.1 GCA_903881535.1 uncultured Armatimonadota bacterium | reverse complement strand
GCGGAAGATACAAAAGCGAAGAGCGTCATTCCTATTTCACCGGTTGAACGTAGTGCCTGGAGTATTATCAGTCATGCACCTGAAGCTATAATGAGAGTTTTCATCCGGCCATCGGTTGCTGAATCTTCTTCAGCATTAATCCTGATGTCAGCAGTGCAACCAGCGGGAGAGAAGACATTTTTCTCAACTAAGCCGTTGGTGTATCTCGGAACGATCAGCTACTCGATCTTTCTGTTACATCAGAACATCATGTGGTACTTCGGTGAGCTGCTCAAGAAGATCGTACATGTTCCTGAGTCGATGATGTTCCCTATTTTTATGACCATTGGTTTCGGAATGATAGTTGTTCTTGCATCCTTTTGGTATCGCTGGTTCGAAGTTAGGTTTGCTAAGGGGTGGTCAGCAGCGTTTGCCAAAGTGTAAAAGTCTTCACCATAAATTAACTTGACTCCGAAACTAACCCCTTGCGATATTGGCGGGTTTCGCCGATACTGTTCCTTGAGTGATATTGTTTGTGTGATTGGGTAGGATAAGACTATGAAATTGAATGCAAAGTTTGTACGTTACAGCATCGCAGCCATCGTGCTCGGCACCATCGCGACGCAGCTCCCTGCAATGGATAACGTTGCCCTCGCTGATGGCGAGTGCTTTGCAGAAGGTTGTAACAACTTTCGCCTGTCGCCATCCGAAGGATGCGCTGTTGCAGCGGTCAATTCCATTACCCTCCCACGCAACACAGTCTACACCTGGACATGGTGCATGAACGGTACCACGCCTGCACCAATTATGAAGGCTACCGGACCTTTGGCTTTTGCTAAGGGATCTGCTGCGAACAAGATGCGCTTCAAGTGTACCGCTGCTGGACTTGCGACTGTTGCTGCACGTGCAGCCAGCAACCGAAACTGCTTTGTGTCGGTTGACATCACCTGCCTCTAAGCTCATAAGTCACTCATAGAATGTATACACCCCGCTCTTCGAGCGGGGTGTTTTTTTTTTGCTACCCAGGATCGTAGCCGACATCAACCAGACACCCAAAAACAAAACACCCCGCCAGTCCGGCAGGGTGTTTTCGTGTAAGTGATTAGGCTGCTACTATTTAGCGCCGAGCTTCGCTCCCTTGATAGTCGCTGGGATCTCCACGCCCTTTTTGTAGAACTTCATGCTCAGAGAGTTCACACAGTGCCGGGTGTTCTTCTTAGTAAAGCCCTCACCGATGAACACGTGCCCAAGGTGCCCACCGCAGTTGTTGCAGAGAATCTCTGTGCGGAAACCATCGATATCAAGCTTGCGCTCAACCGCGCCAGCAATCTCATCATCAAAGCTTGGCCAGCCACAGTGGCTCTCAAACTTGGTATCGCTGTGGTAAAGAGGAGCATTGCAGCGGCGGCAGGCAAACGTCCCAGCATCTTTAATGTTGGTGTACTCGCCAACAAATGCGCGCTCCGTACCCTTGTAAACGAGAATGCGCTCCTCGTCCTGCGTGAGCTTGTTGTATTCACCGGACATCGGCTTTGTTCCCTTTCGTGGAGCAGCAACGGGAGGCTTGACTCCCGGCTTCTTGGGGGCAGGCTTAGTCTGTGCGGCGGTCACACTGCCTGCAGCAACCACAATGGCTATCATGGCCACCGTCATCGTGAGCATCGTCTTCATCTCAACCCTCCAGTGTAAAGTCTACCCGTATCAGGGATAACGATACGACCCCGGCGACGCGTGAATCCTTCACTAAATCAGCTCGCCAATAAAGCCCCACATGAAGCCTTGCGTCGCACGAACATTCACAGTCTTACCGGTAAGGTCACGCCCTGCGAGGAAGTGCACCGTCTTACCGCCGCGGGTCTGGCCCATCGCGTACTCGGGATCCTTATGGCTTCGGCCTTCCACAAGCACTTCTAGCACCTTGCCTTCAGCGACTTGGGCACGATTGATCTCGTTAGCAATCTTGTTCTGAAGCGCAATCAGAATCTCGAGGCGGCGAATCTTTTCCTTCTGCGTCAGCTGCTCAGGCAGCTTTGCCGCAGGCGTTGGGTCACGTGGCGAGTAGGCAAACATGAATGCCTGGTCAAAGCGAATCTCTTGGACAAAGCGTAGTGTGTTCTGGAACTGCTCCTCGGTCTCGCCTGGGAAGCCTAGCATCAGATCGGTGGTGATCACAACATCCGGCATCGCTGCACGCAGCTTACGCACAATCTCACGGTACTGGTCGAGCGTGTACCCACGGCGCATCCGGGTGAGAAGCTCATCATCCCCAACCTGAACCGGCAGGTGGATGTGCTCCATGCAGTTTGGGTTGCGGGCGATGGCATCGATGACATCATCCGTGAAGTCCTTTGGATACGGACTTGTAAACCGAATTCGTTCGATGCCCGGGACGGCTGCCACGCGGTCAAGCAGCTCTGAAAATGAGCACGTCGCTTCCAAGCCTTTGAGGCCATAGGAGTTGACGGTTTGCCCGAGCAGACAGACTTCCTTTGTGCCATGCTCAGCGAGATGGTGGACTTCGGAAACGATGTCATCCGCTGGGCGTGAGCGCTCCTTGCCACGCGTGTGTGGGACGATACAGAAGGCGCAGAACTTGTCACAGCCGTACATAATCGACACGAATGACTTGAGCTTGCCGGTAGTCACACGCTTGCGGGCAGGGAGGAAGAGCTGCGACTCCTCTTTCTTACGTGGGAGTTGGAGCTGTATCAAGACTTCACTTGACTTGCCTGATTTGGCTTCGCCCGCATCGAGCATGTGCTTGCGTGTGCGAATGAGCTCTGGGATTTTCTCAAGCTGTGCGGTTCCAACGATGACATCCACGTGCGGGGCGCGCTTTGCGATTTCGGCACCAGCGCGTTGTGCCATGCATCCGGTTACACCAATGACCATGTCCGGGCGCTGGGCTTTGAGCTCTGCGATGCGTCCAAGCTCTGAAAAAACCTTATCTTCCGGCTTCTGTCGCACGGAGCAGGTGTTGAGCATGACCACATCGGCATCCTCGATGCCATCTGCCTTGACAAGGCCATCTTCGAGGAGGAGGTTCTCGATCTGATCGGAGTCATCCACATTCATCTGGCAGCCCCAGGTGATCACGGCAAAGCGCTTCGGGCGCGCGGGTGTTTCGGGGGATGCTGTTGGCGCGGCGAGTGTGTCAGACATGGCTTGTATTTTACCGTTATCCACCGACCGGGTGGGTCGGGGTTTGGTGGTGGGGCGTAGAATACGG
>CAIRTT010000200.1 GCA_903881535.1 uncultured Armatimonadota bacterium | reverse complement strand
CCGTATTCTACGCCCCACCACCAAACCCCGACCCACCCGGTCGGTGGATAACGGTAAAATACAAGCCATGTCTGACACACTCGCCGCGCCAACAGCATCCCCCGAAACACCCGCGCGCCCGAAGCGCTTTGCCGTGATCACTTGGGGCTGCCAGATGAATGTGGATGACTCCGATCAGATCGAGAATCTCCTCCTCGAAGATGGCCTTGTGAAGGCAGACGGCATCGAGGATGCCGATGTTGTCATGCTCAACACCTGCTCTGTTCGACAAAAGCCGGAAGACAAGGTCTTTTCAGAGCTTGGACGTATTGCCGAGCTCAAAGCACTCCGCCCAGACATGGTTATCGGCGTAACAGGCTGCATGGCACAACGCGCTGGTGCCGAGATCGCAAAGCGTGCCCCGCACGTGGATGTCATCGTTGGAACCGCACAGCTCGAAAAAATCCCAGAGCTCATTCGTACCCGCCAGCACATGCTGGATGCAGGCGAAGCAAAATCTGGAAAGTCAAGCGAAGTCCTGATCCAGCTACAGCTCCCTCGTAAGAAAGAGGAATCACAGCTCTTCCTCCCGGCACGCAAGCGCGTCACCACCGGCAAGCTCAAGTCGTTTGTGTCAATCATGTACGGCTGCGACAAATTCTGTGCATTCTGTATCGTCCCGCACACGCGTGGCAAGGAGCGCTCACGCCCGGCAGATGACATCGTTTCCGAAGTCAACCATCTTGCCGAGCACGGCACCAAGGAAGTCTGCCTCCTCGGGCAAACAGTTAACTCCTATGGTCTCAAGGGCCTTGAAGCAACCTGCTCGTTTTCAGAGCTTCTGGACCGCGTAGCTGCTGTTCCCGGCATCGAGCGGATCCGGTTCACCAGCCCGTATCCAAAGGATTTCACGGATGATGTCATCGATGCCATCGCGCGCAACTCAAACTGCATGGAGCACATCCACCTGCCGGTACAGGTCGGGGATGATGAGCTTCTTACCCGGATGCGCCGTGGCTATACTCTCGATCAGTACCGTGAGATTGTGCAAAAACTGCGTGCCGCGATGCCGGATGTCGTTATCACCACCGACCTGATGCTTGGATTCCCTGGCGAGACCGAGGAGCAGTTCCAGAACACACTACGCTTTGTAGAAGAGATTCGTTTTGATCAGGCATTTATGTTCGCCTACTCGCCGCGTGACCCAACCCCTGCTGCAAAGCTGCCGGAGCAGCTGACACAAAAGGAAAAGATTCGCCGCTTGGAGATTTTGATCGCGCTTCAGAACAAGATTGCAAACGAAATCAATCGTGCCCAAGTCGCAGAAGGCAAGGTACTGGAAGTGCTTGTGGAAGGCCGAAGCCATAAGGATCCTGAGTACGCGATGGGCCAGACCCGCGGCGGCAAGACCGTGCACTTCCTCGCAGGGCGTGACCTCACGGGTAAGACTGTGAATGTTCGTGCGACGCAAGGCTTCATGTGGGGCTTTATTGGCGAACTGATTTAGTGAAGGATTAGCTCCGGGCCGGGGTCGTATCGTTATCCCGGATGCGGGTAGACTTTACACTGGAGGGTTGAGATGAAGACGATGCTCACGATGACGGTGGCCCTGATGGCCATTGTGGTTGCTGCAGGCAATGTGACCGCCGCGCAGACCAAGCCTGCACCCAAGAAGCCGGGAGTCAAGCCTCCCGTAGCTGCTCCACGAAAGGGAACAAAGCCGATGTCGGGTGAATACAACAAGCTCACGCAAGACGAGGAGCGCATTCTCGTTTACAAGGGTACGGAGCGCGCGTTTACGGGCGAGTACACCAGCATTAAGGATGCTGGGACGTT
>CAIRTT010000199.1 GCA_903881535.1 uncultured Armatimonadota bacterium | reverse complement strand
TCTACAAGAATGGTGGCATGGGCAAGCTTGAAATGACTAAATCTATTGCTGATCCATGGAAGCCGGACTTTACTAAGATGCTTGATCCACGTTTCTTGGGCCGAGCCTTCCAGTGGACAAAGCAAGCTGCGCAAGCCGACACTACCTTCCTTTGGCAGCGTATGCGTGAGGCTCGTAAGGCCGGAGTAACGGAAGCTCTAGATGCTGAGTTCCGCAACGTCACCGAGAACCCGACCCTCAAGGCTACGCTCGGCCAGCACAAGATGGATCTTTACAACAAGTACTCTGGCTCGTTGCTAAAGTCTATTGCCGACGAGATGAACAAGATCATTGACCCTCAGATGCGAAAGATTGTTTGGGACGAGATCGAGACCCGTGTTGCTGTCAATCACCGAGCTTGGTGGGACTCGGTAATGAACGATTCTTCTGGTTCCGGCCCTCGTGGATTCCAGAAGACTGCTTCCGCTATGAAGGATCGGACAGTGTTTGCCCTGGCCGATGGCACTATCATCACGGTCAAGAAGATGGCTGTTGGAGACAAGTGGAAGATCACTGGATGGAACAACAACACTCGAATTGACCTGGGCGACACATCTGTTCGTCCAACCAAGGGATCCGATTTTGCTGGTCAAAAAATTGTCAGCGCCAAGCAGATCGATATTGAGAAGCATACACCCATCCGTTATCTTCAATCCGATCTTGCTACGCTCTCTGTGAAGCTGAGTGAGCTGCGTAAGTATAATCGCGAGAATCAGATGATGGAAGAACTCTTGGCTTCTCCGGGAGCTAAGAATCTATTTGTCCATCAAAAGTATGGCCAGATTCCTCCGGACTATGTTCAGCCTGAAGGCGTCAATTCTATCCCTGCCCTTATCGGAACCTTCATGCCGAAGGAATACGCTGATGTTGTTACTGACTTCATCAAGAAGAATAAAGGCGCTGGTTCGATTGCTGACGGAGTAAACAACATTATCATCCGAGCAATGATGATTAACCCTTATCCGCACATGATGAATGAGTTGGTTCACTGGTATGATTCACGAGGCATCTCAGGCTTCATTACCCCAACTGGTATTGGTGGAGCCTCCAAGGGTCTCTACGGGATGGCCACGACATTACCCTCGGCCATCCGCTCTGTCATTGTTCAGGACAAGTTTCAACTTGAATTGCAGAAGTCCGGCGGCTTCCTTCTCTACCCTGCCACAAAGAATCAACGCGCCTGGAAAAACATTCTTCAAATGAGCATGAAGCGTGCGTTGCAAACCGGCTCGCTCAAAGAGATGGCACTTGCAATCGGCTCGACTCCAGGGCAATTGATGGGTCGAATCTCTGACGGTTCTGCTGGTCTGATGTGGGCAGTGCGTGACATTATGTACACGCAGCTAGTGAAAGAACAAATGCTCATGGGCAAGACGATGAATGAGGCTGCAACCGAAGTTGGTAAGCACATGCCGGAATACTACATTCCTGCTCGTATCATTTCCAAAGGCCCGGCTGGTCGTGTCATGTCCAAGATTGTTTCTTCCCCAATTAACATCTTTGCGCATTACCACTATGGTATGATGCGAGCACTGAAGGAGATTGGCAAGGACATTGCTATGGGTGGGGCAAAGGATAAGCTTGCCGGTCTGGATCGTGCCGCAGCTATTGCGGTTGCGTTGATGTTGATTCTTCCGATGGTTGATGACATTAACAAGCAGATCACTGGAACAGAAGGTGAAGGCGAAGCTAAGCAACGTCGTCCAGGAGCCCTTCATATCTTGAATGGCATCGGGGAAGTGTACGAAGGTAAGCGCGATATTGGATCACTTGCTGTGTCACTGTTCACTCCGAATCCTGCCATCATGACTGCGTGGGAAGCGATTCAAAACCACAGCATGTATAATGGTAAGCCGATTCGTTCAGAGGGGGCTCCGGCGGAGGTTCAAGCAGCCCAGACTGCTCGCCACCTCGCTACAAAGCTTGCTCCGGTTCAAACCACTGACGACATTTATACTGGTCGAATGACTTACGAACAGTACATGTGGAGGCAGCTGGACATCCTGGTCAAGACGGAAGAACAGGTGAAGAAGGCTGAGGAAGCTAGACAGCGACGGAAAGAAGCTGGCACAGAAGCTGGCAAACGGTTCATGGAAAAATATGGAGCGGGGGACTAATGAAAGTTCTTGTTATAGACGCCGACCGCGTCCTGCTTGATCTCTGTATGAGGGCTCAAGCAGCTGGTCACGAAATTCGGTGGTGGATGCCTCCACTGCCGACCGGAGAGCCGTCACCGATTGGTGATGGATACTTTAAAAAGGTGAAGGAGTGGGAATCTTCAGCTCGTTGGGCAGACCTGATTGTGATGGGAGATAACGCAAAGTATGCGGCGAGGTTCGCTCCTTTCTTTCGACGGGGTTTCCCTATTTTCGGATGTAACGCTGAGGCCGCTGCGCTTGAGCTTGACCGCGGTCTTGGGCAACGAATCTGCTCCGATTACAGCATTGATACGCTCCCGTACGTCATCATGACTTCTTATGACGATGCCATTAAGCATGTTGAGAAAACAATGGGGACGTTTGTGTCGAAGCCTTGGGGTGGTGATGCAGACAAAGCACTTTCGTATGTGAGTGGCTCACCTGAAGATATGATCTGGAAGCTCAACCATTGGAAGAAAACAATGGGACGGTTAAAGGGTCAGATGATGCTTCAGGAACGGGTAAAAGGCATTGAGATGGCTGTGGGCGGTTGGTTCTCAAGATCTGGCTGGGCGCCATTCGTTTGTGAAAACTTCGAAGAAAAGAAGTTCATGAACGAAGGACTTGGCCAGAACACTGGCGAACAGGGAACGACTCTCCGCTACACAGAGAAGTCGAAACTGTTTGAGCAACTGCTCGAGCCAGTAACAGGGTATCTTCACAAGATTAACTACGTGGGATATGTGGATCAAAATGCTATCATTCAACCGAACGGTAAAGCTTGGCCACTCGAATTCACCATGCGGTTTGGCTATCCGCTTAACTATATTCAAGAGGCTCTACATCTGGGTGACCCTGTCGAGTGGATGTATAATGCTGCCGCCGAAGGGAAGAACACTCTCAAGGTCTCGAAAGACGTTGCTGTGGGCGTGGTGTTGTCGCATGGCAAGTATCCGAATCAAGAGCTGATGGATCAGTCGAGTTGCGGCACTCCGCTGTATGGAATTACTCCAGCGATGGAAGATAACGTGCATCTGGTTGAAGCACAGTGGGGAACAGCTCCGATGCAAGTGGGAACAAAGGTGAAAGAAGTTCCGATGCCGCTGACGGCTGGATGCTATATTGCGTGTGTTACAGGGGCTGGCGAAAAAGTTTCCGATGCAAGGGAGAAAGCCTATAAGCGAATCTGGAAAATTAAACCACCTTCAAACCGCATGTTCCGCACTGACATAGGCTCACGACTCGAAGAGGAACTTCCGCTCCTGCGCGACAACGGGTTTGCTGAAGGAATGGAGTTCTGATATGGCACAACCTCCAAAAGGTCGGGCAGACTATCTTAACCTTGGAGACTATAATACAGTCTGTTTTGAGTGTGGAAGGAAGCGTAAAGCTTCGACACTCAAACGGCACTGGCAAGGTTATTACGTTTGTCCAGAGCATTGGGAAGCACGGCATCCGCAAGATTTCGTTCGTGGATTACCGGACATACAAACTCCGCCTTGGGCTCAGCCAATGCCGGTGGATCAATTCGTTAACACTTGTACCGTTGACGGGTCTTCGGCAATGCCAGGAGTTGCAATGCCTGGATGCATGATTCCTGGACGCCCATTTTATCCTTCATCGGATTCGGTTTATAGTTTCTGCACAATGGACTCGGTTAGGAGTAGAGCAGATTTTGCAACAGCAGGTTGCGCAACAGTGGGGATCATGTAATGGCTTCAATACTTTTTGCCAATGGCACTATCATACCAGCTAGTTGGCTGAATGATGTCAATGCCAGTACTTATATTTCACCAAAGACAAATGTGTTTTCAGCAACAGCTGGGCAAACAGCGTTTACTTTAACAAACGCGCCTAGCACTCTTATGCTTACACAAGTCTTTATAAATGGACTTCGACTCTCGCCAACAACTGATTATGGTGTGGTGGGAACTACCTTAACCCTTACGTCGGGGGCAACACTTGCCGACGAACTTATAGTGGAGTACTTTGCATGACCTCAACTACTTTTGTAGATCTTGTTGGGCCGCCTGTTAATGCGGCTTGGCTTAATGATGTTAATGGAGCGACGTATAACGGAACAGCTGTTTACACCCCCGCAGGCACAGGAGCCGTTGCGACCACGGTTCAGAGCAAACTAAGAGAGAGTGTGAGTGTTAAAGACTTTGGCGCGGTGGGCGATGGAGTAACTGATGATACGGCTGCTATAGCGGCTGCGTTGCTTGCTGGTTCTGGCAAGAAGGTTTATGTACCTGCTGGTACTTACAAGATAACCAGTACCCTCACAGTTCCAACTAGCACTTATTTCTACGGCACGGGGTTAGGGTCATCCATTATTCAGTACACGAGTAATATTCCAATTATTACAGCGCAAGGGTCTGGGACTAAAACTCGCATTAGCGGGTTCTACTTGGCGTTCAGTTCTGCTCAACCAATAGGAAATACCAACGCACTCGGAATTAATGTTCAGAATTTCGATGAGTCATCAATGGATAATTTGATGATAAACAACTGCTACTCTGGAATCTACTGCGGAGCAAGTTCTGGGATATCTCCAAATTACATTTATTCAAGCACTCTCCGAGACATACGAATTGAAGGGTACTCTGGCTATGGTCTGTACCTAAGTACTGTTGCTGCAAATAACTCCGGTAATGTTCTGCAAAACATTTATATTGTAAACACCTCGACTACAACGCCTGTTACATGTGGCGCGTATATCAATGCTTGGGATGATGGGGTAATCAATCAGATCAACATAGAGCAGTGTCAACCAAGTGCTGCACCTATGATTATCTCAGGATGCAATAACTTAACCATTAACGCCATTCACTTTGAAGCTATAACGTACGCGGTTGACTTTGGGGCAATGATTTCCATACAGGCTTCTAGGGTAAATATTACAGGTTTATCAGTACTTAGCTGCACATATACAGCTACGAATATCGCCTCTATTTGTTCGTTAGGCGGAACTGGATATGTTACTGGTGGGCAAGTAGTACTGCAAAATGTAATGGATCGTGGCAACACGATTACCTCGACTAACAAATCAGTTTTCTACAGTAGCAGTGCAAGCAGTACAGCAAGGCTAATAGGTGCAACGCTTAACGGGTTCACCGCTGGACTATCAGGTGGTTTGGGGACATTCCTGCAAAACGACAATGCTTTTGTGTTTTCTAGTGGTGGCGCATCCTTCAACGACTACCGAGAGGGGACATGGACTCCTGTTCAAGGGGCAGGACTTACTGTAGTTGGGGCATTTAGTTCTAGTGGGACATATACAAAAGTGGGGAGGCAGGTTTGCATCAATGGTGTTGTCAGTGGGGCTACCTCCGTAGCGATTGCCGCTGCCGGAGAAATTTGCACTGGACTCCCATTTACCGTTGGTACTGCGTCTATTGGGTCAGCAGTTAATGGCACATTAACTGCATCAATCTCGACATTTGCGAATGGTACAAACGTTAGAGCTGGTGCGGCTATAACTGCCACACCAGTTATTTATTTCACGTTTACATATTTCGTATGACCACCCTAATCAAACTCCTCAAATCCCGCACCGTCCTATTCGCAATCCTGCTGGCTGTGCTCTCCGTCATGCAAGGCTACATTGGCCTACTGCCACTCACACCTATTCAACAAATGTATTGTGGAATAGCCATATCCATCATCGTCACGGTGCTTCGTATCGTCACCACACAACCTATATCGGAGAAATAATATGTCTAAGGCATTGAAAAACAAGATAGTCCTAAATGGGCTTGTGTCCGCAGGACAGTTTGGGGCGGTAGGCGATGGGGCCACAGACGACACTACCGCCATTCAAAACGCTATCAACTATGCCAACGCATTGGGTGGCGTGTGCGAAGTAAACTTTGACCTTGGCAAGACGTACATTACAGGGGGTTTGTTACCCAAGAGTGGGGTACAAATTAACCTCAATGGGTCAACGTTGAAGTTGAAGAACGCTGCCTTGGTTCCAATTTTTTACGATGGTGGCGCAGGAAATGGCTCCAACTTTGGCGTCAGTAATGGTACGCTTGATTGCAACCAAGCAAGTAACCAGGCTGTCAACGTGGTTGGGGGTGTATGGCTAACTCTATGGACTGGATTGACCTTCCATAACTTGACCGTCAAAAACTGCTTCCGAGTGGGTTTGAACCTGATAGGGGTTCAGCACGTAACTATTCGCAACTACAAGTTTCAGAACTCAGGTGTGTCTGGAACTGGCTTTGGTATCGACTTTGCGTATGCGTTGACTTTGGAGGCTTCTGGAGCCACCCGTAGTCGTTACGTGGACATCGACGGAATTGAATGCAGCAACGTATATGGATTCGGTATTCACTTCTATAAGTGTGATGACTTCACCGCTAGGAATGTTTCATTCAATACTTTCAACTATGGCGCAGTCTCTATTGCCATAACCTTCACTGAAGTTAACCGGGGCAAGGTGACCAATATCCAATGCGATGCTGTATCGGGCGATAACGTAGAAGTCAACGACTCAGCTGACTTGATAATTGAGAACACTACGGTAACTAATGCAGGCAACCGTCCGTTACTAGTGGGAGTCAACACTGCTGGTAATTACAACTACCGCATCAAGGTATCGAATTTCAAAGCCACTACTACAGGTGGTACAGTATCAGCTGTAATGTCTGCCTGCGTAGATTGCGATTTTGATAGACTGAATATGGACAAGGGGGTCAACGTTGATAGCTCGTTGTCCTTGTCTGGAAACAACTCGGTCAAGAAT
>CAIRTT010000198.1 GCA_903881535.1 uncultured Armatimonadota bacterium | reverse complement strand
CGATTCCTCCGGATGTTCCGAGGCGAGTAGCCCCGGCACTCACCAATTCAGCTGCAAAAGCGAGGGACCGGATACCGCCCGCTGCCTTCACACCAATCGCATCACTAACGGATTGTCGGATGAGGGCGACATCTGAAGCTATTGCACCCGATGGCGCAAATCCAGTGGACGTCTTTACGTATGCGGCTCCTGCCTCTTCGGCAAGCTTGGACACCCGTTGCTTTTCAGCGTCTGTAAGGTAAGCGCACTCAATGATGACCTTGACAATGGCACCACCGAGATTCGAAGCCGCTACGACGCGCTCAATTTCCTCGAATACAATCAACTCAGCACCAGACTTGAGCGCACTGATGTTAATCACCATGTCAACTTCATGTGCTCCATCGGCGACGACCAACGCAGCCTCGACTTCTTTGCCACCGGGTGCTGCAAGGCCATGCGGAAAGCCGATGACGGTACACACCTTGGTCTCTGTGTCAGCCAGAATATCGGATGCATCCGCAACCCACGTTGGAAGGATACATACTGTTGCAAAGCCATATTCTGCTGCCTGCTCGACAAATTCGATTGTTTCCCGCCGCGTTGCATCCGGGCGCAGCAGTGTCTGATCAATCATTCGGGCGAGCTGTTGCTTGCTAGTAAATATGCTCATCTTTTCGTCGCTGCTTTCAAGGTTGCCACGGTCTCGGCAAGCACACCCAAGTCTCTTGTCTCATGCAGCTGCTGTACGATCCGGCTTCCGACAACTGCCCCATCGGCTACTTCAGCCACGGCTCGAACATGTTCAGGCTGGCTAATACCAAAACCGACACAAATGGGAACACCTGGAATGTTGCTGCGGATGCTCGCTACCAGTTCAGAAACTCCTACAGTAGCGTTATCGTGCATCCCAGTAATACCGGTTCGTGAAACGCAATAGATGAAGCCACCAGCCAAAGGCTTGACCATGTCCATACGCACCTGCGTAGATGTAGGTGCAAGTAGGAAAATAGTGTCCAGTCCAGCGGCATTACTCGCGACTTTCCATTCTTCTGCTTCATCAGGCGCTAGGTCTGTCAGGATAGTCGCATCGGCCCCGGCTGCCGCAGCTGCAGTAGCAAATTCAGTCATCCCGAATTGCATCACAGGATTCCAAGAGCCCATCAATACGATGGGAACTGTAACGCCTGCTTCACGCGCAATACGTACATCATCGATTACGGATGGCGGAGTAACTCCGGCGACAAGCGCACGCATCGAGGATGCCTGAATGACTGGTCCATCCGCAAGCGGGTCACTGAATGGGATGCCAAGTTCGATTACATCTGCACCGGCATCGGCAATCGTCTTCAACACCTTCCACGTCTCGCCAGGAAATGGGTCACCCGCCGTCACAAACACCACAAGCGCCGCTTCATTCCGCAATTTCAGCGCCTCAAAACAAGCCTGCAAGCGGCTCATACGTGCATCCCCCCAAGACGTTCCGCAACGGCCTCGACATCTTTATCACCGCGTCCACTGAAACAAACAACGATTGTCTGGTCAGGAGACATCGTTGGAGCAAGCTTTCGCAGCTCTGCAAACGCGTGTGCCGTCTCAAGCGCGGGGAGTATTCCCTCACGGCGGCTGACCCATTGCAGGGCATCCAATGCTTCTTGATCATCAACGGATGCGTATTCAGCGCGGCCACGGTCTTTAAGGGATGCATGCTCGGGGCCTACACCCGGATAATCAAGACCAGCAGAAACGCTGTGAGCTTCGGCAATCTGACCGTGTTCGTCCTGTAATAAATATGTCAATGAACCATGCAGAACACCGGGACGACCGAGTGACAGCGTCGCTGCGTGGCGCGCAGTTCCGATACCATCCCCGGCAGCTTCCACGCCGATCAGGCGAACACTTGCATCGGAGACAAACGG
>CAIRTT010000197.1 GCA_903881535.1 uncultured Armatimonadota bacterium | reverse complement strand
TTGCCCACGTCCTGTTATTTCAACAAGACCATCCACAGCTTCCATAATGGCTTCCGCAAGGTTTTCGCAAAGTGCGCGATCGGAATTGCTTGGACCATGCGCCTCGATGTTATAGACAATGCCGCCGCGGCGGCCGAGGGTTCTGCCATACTGATGCCCGGGCAGCTCGGTGCCCGCAGCAAATGTGGTGACGGTAACCGTTGCTCCCTGACCTTTTGAGCTGGAGAGACTAGCAAAGTGATACCCAGGTTCGCCCAGCCCCATTTGCCACATATCGGATGTCGACCCAGCCTGTGTTTCGTCTTCCTGACCAACAGGTGTAATCCCTGGAAGGAATCCACGGTCAATCAGAGCATCCACCAAATGTTGGGGGGTCAGAAGTTCTGTTTGTAAAGTCCATACGGATGCCCTTGCAGTATTACGGGCGGCTGTTTCATGTACCATTTTTTCTCAATCCTATCGCCGCGCAGATACCGGCATACGCATTCATTCTAGCCCCTAATCGCAGTGCCTGTAATCATACGCCTTAAATGCAGACATCCCTGCACCCGGCGGACCTGGTGAAGGGATGTACGTGCAGCTAAAGATTATGCAAGCTTGCGGCGGCGAGCGCGGACAACCAAGCCGCCAAGACCGGAGGCCAGCATTCCCATCGCTGCCCACTCGCCTGGCTCAGGTACTGCAGAGGAAGGTCCCTGACCGCTGACAGTGATGTTGAGGTAGTCAACACCCTTTGGTGCAGCGGATGTACCGGAGAACTCCCAGGTACCGGTCAATGGATTGCTGTTTGGACTGCCACCGATGAAGGTGCGAAGCGGATCAAGCCAGAGGCCACCCGTGTAGTCAACCGTTCCACTGTAGTTGAATGCAGGACCATTCGCTCCAGCATAAGCATACGTGTTTTGCAGAATCGTTGCGTTGCCTTCGAGGTAGACAATGCTCTTAGCAACATTGGTGACCTGGAAGAGGTTGTCTACCAAGCGGAGGTAGAAGTTGCCTGTGCCAGTCACGCTGGAGAGGTCGGTGGAGTCTTTGACAAAGTAGACTTTTTCGACACCCTTTTTTGCTGAGCCGGTAACGTTTGAGTTGTCGATACAGCTACCACTGAAAAGTGTGTAGGTGTCTGCTTGAGCGCTGCCTGCGACCGACAGGGCCAGGACTGCTGCTGCGGTTGCGGTAAAAATTTTAAGGTTCTTCATTGATGTTCCAATCGTCTTTAATTGCCGGTTATCGTAGACCAGCGTTCGTCTGAGCAATTCTGCATGTAGTTCCAGGCCTGATTGATTCTGGCTTTCACACTGCGTTTGCTTCACGGAGAAAGGTGATGCAGGACGTATGCCAATCAGTCCACCCGAAACTATTTATTTGTTTCACGGCATCTACTCTGCGGCCATCCAACCGACAGAACATCGCGATGCTATATAATCCCCCGGGTTGCGGAGAGCCAAAATGAACCGGATCAATACACTTCAGACCAGCGCAGTCATCGTCGCCTGTTCCCCTATTGACAATGCTTATCCACCGTCTTTGCATCCACTACTGGATGATGTATGTGGACGAACCATCGTTTCTCATATCGTGCACGCGATCTCAGAACGTGTCGATTCCATAACGCTTCTAGTGGCCAGCGCAGATCTCGGGGACAGTATTGCTAACGTCCTCACAGATGAACCTGTCACCGTCGTTGTCGGTACGCTCGATGAGTTTCTCCTTGATCTTGACCTCGCTGATACAGAGAACGAATGGCTTCTCTTCTACGATGCCCGTATCCCTCTAGGTGTTGAGAGCACCCTTGAGTCGCTCGAAGAACATGACACGGCGATCTCAAAATCGCTGTGGATGGACACATCAACGGAACCAACCGTTGTTGCGCTCTATGTTCCAGCGCTTGATGCTCACAATGCAGTCAAGGCTGTGGATTATCCGGTCGACACGATTGCTGAGCTGTCTACCATCGCGGATGGCGCAAATAAGCTTCAAGTTGTTGATGTTAATAGCTGGGATGGCGATGAGCTACAGCTTGACAACGCCCGTGAACGCATGGAGATAAGTACCGAGCTGCGCCTCCGCCTCCTCGAATCACTGGTTGAACTTGGCGTTCATATTGTCGATCCATACCAAACCTATGTAGATGTAGGCGTGACCATCGGGTCTGGCACAACTCTGCATCCCGGTACACATCTTCTCGGAGCGACCGAAGTCGGTGAAAACTGTGCAATCGGTCCATACGTTGTGGTTCGGGATAGCACAATCCACTCCGATGTCAAAGTCGGTCCGTTCGCGCATATCCGTCCAGGCAGCACGCTAGAAGACAAAGCCCGCATCGGTAACTTTGTTGAACTAAAAAATACGTATGTGGGGGCGGGATCATCGGCTGGTCATCTGAGTTACCTCGGGGATGCGACCATCGGGGCAGGAACCAATATCGGCGCCGGGACGATTACCTGCAACTACGATGGCTATCGTAAGCACCGCACGACGATTGGTGCAAATGCGTTTATTGGCAGTGCATCAACCTTGGTTGCACCCGTCGCCATCGGTACCGGAGCATGGACTGCCGCGGGTAGTACAATCACGGGGGCTGTTCCGAGCGATGCGCTTGGCATTGGACGGGCACGGCAATCGACCATCGAAAACTGGGCAAAGCGTCGGCGAGCAGCACTGCAAACCGACCCACAGGGAAATTCCAACGGATAAACACCGATGACATCATCCGAATTAAGACTCTTCAGTGGCACAAGCAACCCACAGCTGGCCAGTGAGATTGCACAACACATTGGTGTTCCGCTTGGGAATCTCATGTCGACACGCTTCTCTGATGGCGAAATCCGAGTACAGATTGAAGAGAGTGCCCGTGGGAATGACATCTTCATCATCCAACCCACATGTGCACCGGTGAACGACTCCCTGATGGAGCTGTTGATTCTAATCGATGCCTTCCGGCGTGCAAGTGCAGCGCGTATCACCTGTGTCCTCCCCTACTACGGCTATGCCCGTCAGGATAAGAAGATAAAGCCCCGCGAGCCTGTAACGGCGCGACTCGTCGCCGATTTGCTGACGGAATCTGGTGCTAGCCGCGTCGTCTGCCTTGACCTGCACGCACAACAGATTCAAGGTTTCTTCAAACTTCCAGTAGACCACCTCTATGCAGGTCCGATTCTCGGTCGTCACTTAATGGCAGAAGGCCTCGCTGGCGCATCGGCGTGTGTTGTTTCCCCGGATGAAGGTGGCGTTCGCCGCGCCCTGAGTCTTGCGGAAATGCTGGGTGCGCGACTCGCTACGATTGCGAAACGCCGTCCAGAACCGAACAAGGTTGAAGTTGTTGAGATTATCGGGGATGTTCGTGGCAAGGACTGTATCCTCATCGATGACATGATTGACACGGGTGGTTCGATTTGTCACGGCGCCGATGGCTTAATGGCACGTGGTGCCAAGAGTGTTGTCGCTTGCTGCACCCATGCAGTGTTTTCCCCAGGTGCTATTGATCGCTTTGCAGCATCGGCAATCAAACGTGTGATTGTTACCAACACCATCCCCGCACAATGGCATGACCACCCATGGGCTCCGAACATCAATGTACTTTCTGTTGCCCCTCTCCTCGGCGATGCGATTCAGCGTATCCATACGGGAGATTCCGTCAGCGCGTTGTTTGACCGCAACTGGTAAGCAAGCTCCGTGAAGGTAATCGTCGGGCTTGGAAATCCAGGACCCAAATACAAGGCAACCCGCCATAACGCCGGCTGGATGGTTCTCAGCAACTTGGCAAAACGCCACAAAGCTAAGGCAAAATTCCTCGTTAATCGGCACCGTAGTATCATCGAAACGATGACATTAAATGGTGAAGAGGTGCTGATTGTGTATCCGCTAACGTTTATGAACCTCTCCGGTGTCGCGGTAAACGCGGTACGAGCGGCTTTCGAGGTCAACATTTCGGACATTTTGGTCATCTGTGATGACATCCATGTCCCGCCGGGCAAAGTGCGTATCCGCCCAGGCGGAGCAGCGGGCGGACAAAATGGGCTGAAGTCCATCGAGGAGCACCTCGGAACCAAAGAATACCCCCGGATGCGCATCGGCATTGGAAAACCAACAGCTGGCATAGACCAGATTGATTGGGTTCTCGGAACCTTGAGCACCGATGAGCAAGTAATCATGGCCGCGACCGCGGACATGGCTTGTGATGCGATAGAACACTGGCTGGCTGGCGACTTGACAGCCACGATGGCCAAGTTTAACGGACTTTCTGTTCTCCCTGAAGCAGGGGAATGAGCCCTGTTCCGATAGAATAACAGAATGTCTGAAGCACAAGTCCCGACATCCCGTCGGGTTGCCCGTGAAACAATCCTCCGCATTCTCTACACGATGGAGGTTGGTCGTCCGGTGGTGGATGAAGCGCTGCTTGAAACCATTGCAGCGCATAAACTGGATGAATCCGCAGCAGACTTTGTACAGTCCGTCGTCCGGGATGTTCTTGCGAATAAGCTTGACCTCGATGCGACGATCACCCGGCATGCAAGCGGCTACAAAGCCCGTGAGCTGACGGTTGTCGACAGAAACATCATTCGTATGGCGATCACCGAAGTGCGAAGTGACATTTCAGATGCATCCCAAGCAACCATTGTCGTCGAAGCAATGGAGCTTGCCCGAAAGTATTCTGCTGAAGAAGCAACGAAGTTCATCCACGGTGTTCTTGGTAGTGTTTTCGGTCATAAGCGCGGAGCTGAATCACCCGCAGTATTGACAGAAAGTAGTGTGGCCGTTGGAGGACAGGACAGCAATGACTGATGTGACAATATTGGATGGAACGAAAACAGCCAAGGCCATCCGCCTCGAAGTTGCCTCCCGTGTGGCTGCTCTGAAGGAGCGGACCGGCATTACGACGGGTCTAGCCGCAGTTCTCGCTGGTGACAACCCTGCGAGTGTCACGTACGTTGCAATGAAGCGTAAGGCATGCGCCGCAGCTGGTATCCACTCTGAAGTCCACATTTTTGACAGTGCTGCCACAACAGAAGACATTCTCACCTGCGTCACGAATCTCAATGACAATCCGAACATTCACGGCATCCTTGTGCAACATCCCCTGCCAAAAGGCATCGATGAGCACGCCATCCTCGCAGCAGTGTCCCCTGACAAAGATGCAGATGGTATTGGGCGAGCGAGCCTTGGCGAGCTGGTCAAAGGGGATGCGCCATTTGTCGCATGTACACCGCAAGGAATGATTACGCTCCTCGACCGCTATAACATCGATATTGCGGGAAAGCATGCCGTCGTGATTGGGCGATCGGTCATTCTTGGTAAACCGATGGCTCTGCTGCTCCTCAACCGCGATGCGACCGTGACCATTTGCCATTCGAAGACGCAGAATTTGGCTGACTTTACGCGCCAAGCCGATATTTTGGTTGCCGCCGTTGGCAAGCCAGAGATGATCACCGGCGACATGTTGAAACCGGGTTGTGTTGTCCTCGATGCGGGCTATAACCGTGTGGAGGGTCGTTCATCCGATGTTGGAGACTGTCACTACGCGAGCTGCGCCGCCGTCGCAAGCGCTATAACACCCGTCCCTGGTGGCGTTGGCCCGATGACTATCGCTACGCTGCTTGAAAATACCGTCAAAGCGGCTGAGCGCCTGAATCCAGCCGAATGAACCTCGCGGATGCGCTAATCGACACCGCTTCCCGGGTTGAGGCACTCTTTGACACGCTGATTCCAGCAACCCTTGAACCTGTTGAGCTTTCTGCTGCGATGCGACATGCGCTTCTTGCCGGCGGTAAGCGTATTCGGCCCTATCTTTGTGTTGAAGCATACTCACTCATCGCACCAGCATCAGATTCCATTTACACCGCTGCGGCGGCGATTGAGATGGTTCACACCTTCAGTCTTATTCATGATGATCTGCCAGCGCTTGACAACGATGATCTTCGGCGTGGTCAGCCGACCGTGCATGTAAAGTTCAGCGAGTCGACGGCAATACTGGCTGGGGATGCATTGCTGGCGATGGCATTCGATGTACTCTGTCAGCCTCACCTCGGCACTGCAGAGCAGCGGATTGATTCAGTCAGGTTGCTTGCTTCCGCTTGCGGGCCGGCAGGCATGGTGGGCGGGCAAATGGATGACATCGCCTACGAGGGCAAACCACTCTCCGCGGACCAGCTTCAACATATTCATGTACGAAAGACCGGAGCGCTTCTTGAAGCAAGCGTCGGTATTGGACTGACCTTTGCAGGAGCTAGCCTAGATGACAAAGAGCGTCTATCCCGCTATGCTCATTGCATTGGGCTTGCTTTCCAGATAGTGGATGACATTTTGGATGTGACGGGAGACACCGCCACGCTTGGTAAACCTGCAGGCTCAGATTTGGGTTTGGATAAGGCAACATACCCTAAGATTTTCGGTCTTGATGGCGCACGCCAAATGGCTGTATCTCTGACAGCGGATGCAAAGGCTGCTCTCTCCCCCTATGGAGAAAAGGCATCTAGGTTGAATGAGCTGGCAGATTACCTCCTAACGCGATCACATTAGGACCTTGCAAGAATGAACGACTGGGAAGCGTTACTTCCGCAGAAGTCATATCGGTTTAGTCAAGAAAAAACCTCCCCAGTTAGTTTCTAACTGGGGAGGTTTGATTTTATACCGTCAGGCTACTCGCCTTCCGGTGCCTCGTTATCCACTGTTGGTACTTGTGGTTCAGCTTGTGATGTTGACTCTTCCACGACCTTCTTGGTTCGCCGAGGAGCGGCGCGACGTCGCTTTGCCGGTGTTTCGTCAACGGATACAACCGCATCCAATGGTTGAAGCTCATCCGGAACTGGAGGAAGCTCACCGGTTATTTCTGTCGATTCCGGTAGAAGCTCATCCAGTGAAGGCAACGTCTTGGTTTCGACAGCAGGAGCTGAAGCATTCTCAGCCAATGAGTCTGCCATTTCCTTATCGGTGCTTTCGCCGCGACGGCGTCGGCGGCGACGTCGAGTCTGCTCACCGGTATTCGGGTCAGTCTCGATGTCCACCGCCTTGGTCTCCATCATGTGATCAGGCATCATCGCGATAGCCTTTGCCAACAAATCCTCTTCAGGAGCTGGGTCTACCTTCGTTGGAACATCATCCGCTTCGAACACAAACGGCTCGAATATTGGAAGGATGTCATCTCCAAATCCATCAACAGTCCCGCTAACCTCGGCACCGTATTCGGCCTGGACATCAGGACCTCCGATGACAAGGAGACGGGTACCCTTCTCAGGAATCGGGAATCCACGTCCGTAACCTCGGGTGGTAATGACTTCACCATAAACGACATCGTAGAGTCCGGTGTCGACTGGTAGCACAACCTTGATGCCGCCACCCGGACCTGAGTGAATCGATAGCCAGCTATCCGACACCCACATCACGTCGTCGTCTGCCTGATACCGGTGAATCCCGGCAAGACGGCAGAGGTTTCTGAGGAGTCCCAGTGTAAGCACAGGCTCGCCAATGAACACACTTTGATGCCTTGGGTGCTTTCGAATCGCCACGGATGGATTGCGATTTGGAAACTCAGCAAGTGTCCGTGCACGGAAGTCATCCGCTGCAATCAACGGATGCCGCCGTACAGAATCTCCAAAGGTCATCCCATTGATTCCTTCAAGCAAAGGCGTCCCGGAGTTGTTCAGGAAGATAGAGCCGGCCTTGCTGGCGTATGGCTGAAGCTTCAGGTGGACACCAATGATCTCCGAGAGCTCGCTGACTGGGCCATCGATGCAACCAGGTGCCATCATCCATACGACTGTCGTCCCATGGTTGTTCAGCTTGGTCCTTATTGCCGTGCGTGTTGATTCAGAAACCGTAAACGCATTCAAGAGAATCGCAAGTTTAACTGGGTGAGCGAACTTTTCTGATGCCAGATCAGACAGCAGATAGTAACCAATTTCAACACCTGCGCGTGCGAAGGTATCCCGATGCCCGCCGACAAGCGTGTTCAGAAGGTCTTCATCGCGTACATTCATACAGGATGCTTCATCAACGAAAACGGCCACCGGAGGCGTTGCGACAGGCTCTGTTCGCTTTAGATGTCGATCAAGGTGTACATAGGCAAAGTCCACCATTGCTGCCAAGGCTTCCCAAATCTCTTCGGTATCCAGCCAGCCTTCTCCCCACAGGTCCATCCAAGAGATGCCCGTGCCCTTGGTGAGTGCTGCGCCAAAGTTACGTGCATGCACGGTTTGTGTCTGACGAATGTCATCCAGACGTACATTGTATGCATCTGGTGACTCATCGGATGCAAGATATGTCTTCGTGTCATCCTCAGCAATCCAGAGCTTGCCATGGAGCGCGATGCTATCCACAGGGCTTGGGAATGGCGCGCTACCGCCGGCTTCACGCCCGGTGTACGAGAATGGTCCGGTGAGCATGTCCACATACGGACAAGCGAGAACATCTGCGAGTGCCAGATGTCCGCTGTGCCCTCGTGGAAGTTCGAAAGTGTAGCCATACGAAACGGCAACGGTCAGCTTTTCGCAAGAAGTTTCCTTGACGACGCGGCCCAGGCGGTTGATGACCTGTGCTGCAATCGCGGACGAGAACTTGTGGAAGTCAACCCAGCGGCGCTCGCGCGCTCCGAAGAACTGGTTTGCACCAACCGGGAAGTTGGTCGGTGGCGGATAGCTTGGGACATCGGCGTTGTCAAACGTGACATTCCCATCATGCCAAGCAGCACGAAGCTGAACGACATTGCCCCGGTACTCTGCACGCAGCCAGCGACGGAACGCTTTGGTATTGACTGGCGAGCGGTCGTAGCCGGCAACCCGGTCGTAGATCCATTCACCGTGCTCAAGATACACGCCAAGCACACGGCTTGCGTGAGGTCCTGCAGCAATTCGCTCGATGGCCGCGCGGAGTGCATCCTCTGCATCGCCAGCCCAGAAGGCCTGCGATCCTAGAGAGACATCCCCGGTAGGTCCATCCACGCCAATCGCCATGTCATCTGGGTTACGACGAACCCACCCGCTTGGTGGCGAAAAGATCAAGCGCGGAAGAATCATTGCATCGGGTGCGATGTCAGCAACGAACTGCAGCATTTCTTCGAGATGCGCATAGTTGCGCTCATCCGCACCTGTTCGCCATGGCA
>CAIRTT010000196.1 GCA_903881535.1 uncultured Armatimonadota bacterium | reverse complement strand
TTTCCGGTGGCTGTGATAGTGGACACCGTTGATGTCGCAACACCCAATGTCGGTAAGCTCACCGTTATCCGGTCTTGGCCGGCTGGAATCAGCACGGATGCGAGTGGCTTGACCGCCGCAGATGATGATTTCAACGCGATGGCTAATCCACCAGCAGGTGCTGGACCTGACAGCCGGATAACACCCGATGCCACACCGCCGCCAAGCAGACTCTCAGGCTCTGTACTAAAGCTGACAGGACTCACTGGCAGAATCAGTGTCCGCTTGTCCTCAGTATTGCCTGCAACGTCCTCCGACCAGAACACAATCGTGTGCCGCTTGCCATCGAGAACCAATGGCGTGACATAGGTCTTCTCTGCACCGCCATCCATTGTGTAAACCGTCCGCGCAATCCCCGAGCGGTTGTCCGTCGCCGGGAGCGCAAGGCTAGTACCCTTTACATTTGCGACTGGAGTCGTCACCGGATCGACCTGGTCGAGCTTAATGCTGCTGACCTTTGCCGCCTCGACATTACCCGCTTCATCCACAGAATAATAGGAGAGGGTATGTGGGCCATCTTCTTCGATAGCAATGCGGACATCCGAGCCCGCTGCAATGCGCTCCGTTCCACCATCGATGGTGAAGCGGAGCTCCCGGATGCCGCTGCCGCCTTCGTTATCCGTCGCCTGAATCCGCCACTCCGTTACAGACTTGTTCCACCCGAGGGCATTTGGATTTGGGGAAATCGTAACCTTGCTAATGGGTTTTGTCGGGTCTCCCACACTCACAATATTGGTGGTCTCGATATTGCCGGCCTTGTCCTCGGAATAGAAGGTAATCGTGTGCCGGTTGCCATCCAGGTTAACTTTACCGATGTACGGTTGGCTTGCGGCGCCATCGATTGCATACTTTGTCGTCGCAATGCCACTGGTCGCATCGGATCCATTTAGTGTAAACCAGGTTCCCCGGGGCTCGCTGACTAGCGCGGTTACTGGTTTCGTTGAGTCAATCTTAATGGTTTCTGACTTGGTGTTTTCGGTGTTGCCAAGGACATCGGATGCGTAGTACGACAGCGAATGGATACCATCCCCGGACACCACTGGGGATGCCGTTGACCCAGCAACCGTGGATGGTGTGCCATCCAACGAGATCCTGATTTCCTTGACGCCGGAGCCATTCACATTGTCCGTTGCCTTGAGCTTGACGGTGACATTGCTCTTGTACCAGCCGTTTGATCCCGTTGTGCCCGTTCGTAGCTCGACAACAGTCGTTGGGGCAAGCGTATCCGGAGCCTGAATCACACGAGTATTGATGAACTCTACATTTCCCGCATTGTCCGTAGACCAGAATTTAACTTCGTGGCGCAGGCCATCCACTGGAACGGTACCCGTGTAGAGCTTTGTCGTCCCGCCATCCATACGGTACGAAATCCGCTCAACACCCGCACGGTCATCGGTTGCCGTGAGGGTAAACGACATCCCGTCCGCAGCGTAATTGAGCTGGGAAACTGGCTGGACGCTGTCTTTTCGAACAACCAGCTGCCGTGTGGCTTCCGTGTTTCCCGCAAGGTCGACTGAATAGTAGGTGTATGTGTGGATACCATCGGTTGCGACTGGCAGCTCCAGATAATTCGTTTTGTGCGTTGTTGGTGCATCCGCATTAATGGCCACAACCAAGTCGCGGATGCCGAGACCAACTGTGTCATCCTTTGCCGTCAGTTGCACTGAGACCGGAACGCGGAACCACCCGAGGTCGTTTGGAGCAACGCTGGTTGTTGCGGTAGTCGTTGGTGCCGCAGTGTCATCCGTGATCCAGATCGCGATACGGCCATTCCACATGTCGCAGACATACACGCGGCCACTTGCATCGAAGGCGACGCCATACGGATACCAGAGATCGGTTTCTGTTGTCCCTTGTGTCCCAAACTTTGAGAGGAAGATGCCTTCTGAAGAGAATTTCTGGATGCGGTGGTTGTCGTTATCGCCGATATAGACATTGCCATTGTGGTCGATGCCGATGCCTTTTGGAGATTTGAACTGGCCATCGAGGCTGCCGTTACCGCCAAATGACTTGACCCATGTGCCATCGAGGAGGAACTTCTGAATCCGGTTGTTGTCGGTATCGACTACATACAGATGGCCGGTTTTCTTATCGACAACACAACCATATGGATGATTAAACTGACCCGCTGAGGTTCCGTTGCTACCAATCTGCTGAATCCAGACACCGTTTTTATCAAACTTCTGGATACGGTGCCCCCAGTTGTCGCTGACATAGAGGTTGTCATCCGCATCGATCGCGATATTTTCGGCAAACTTGATCTGCTGCTGGCCATAGCCATCCACGCCGAATGTGAGAAGAACATCCCCAT
>CAIRTT010000195.1 GCA_903881535.1 uncultured Armatimonadota bacterium | reverse complement strand
CTCACGCTCATCCCGTTTATTGGTGGAGGCCTGACGGCAGCGGATGCAGGAGAAACAGCTGCACACGATGCATGGGTTGGGCTCTCTGGCCCAATCGCAAGTGGTCTTCTGTCGCTCAGCTGTCTGGGTATCTATGTCGGAACAGGCTCACGTATCTGGCCGGTGATGGCGCTGCTTGGCCTCTCCATCACCTTGTTCCAGCTCGCGCCGGCGCCATTTCTGAGCGGCGGTACGGTCGCAATGGCCACCTTCCCAAAACTCCTCCTCCCGGGCATCATCCTTCTGGTTGTCGTGGCTCCAACAAGCCCAATTGTGTGGATACTTGGCCTGATGTCCTTGATGCCGGCTATACACCACTGGCGTAACCCACTCCCAAAGCTTCCCTACTTCGATAATGTGTCGATTCCAACAAAATGGATCATCGGTGGTGTGTGGATCCTAATGGGCATTGTGTTTGCAGCCGCCTACAGATTGACATCGAATGAGCTCGCATTCCTGCGTAGCTCAGGGCTGTAGTCCACCTGCGGAACACGTGAACCGCACCGATGCGTCTGCTACAATCGCGCCATGGATAGCATCGACAATGCCCTCGGTGGCCTCGTAGCGTGGGTTGAACTTCACCCCGGAACAGCCCTTGCTATCACCATCGCCTTGCATGTCTTCGCCATCCTGATCACGACGCTGTGGACCAATCGCATCACCAGTCTGTCCACCCGCCACAAACGCCTCTTCCGCGGCACAACCGGTCATGATCTCGAAGCGCAGGTCATGAAAACCATCGAGTCCGCACAGGATTCGGAAGCGCGGATTGACTCCCTCACCAAAGCTGTCCAGCGTATCGATTCATCGTTTATACAAGGCTTCCGTAAGACTGGATTCGCCCGCTACGATGCCGTTCCTGGTCAGGGCGGAATGCAGAGTTTTTCGATCGCCCTCCTCGATGATGCAAACTCTGGTGTCATCCTCACTGTCATCACCGGACGTGCAGAAAGCCGGACTTATTGCAAGCCAGTCGTGAATGGCATCAGCAACATGATGCTGTCCGATGAAGAAAAGCTTGTCATTGCATCCGCGACACTGCCAGCACAACAAGGGCTCACCTAAATCGGTGCGTAGTGGACCTCCACCGGATGAACGCTCGCTGATAGAGCGGTCCTGTAAAGGGGATGTCCACGCATATGATGTCCTTGTTCGTCGCTATGAGCGGATCATGTTTCAGCTTGCCGTGCGTCTGACGGGTAACTCGGATGACGCAGCAGACATCGCCCAAGAGGCATTCATCCGCGGCTGGAACCACATCAAGGCGTTCCGCCGCGAGGCGATGTTTTCCACTTGGATGCACCGCATTGTTGTCAATGTCTTTCTTGATAATCGGAAGAAGAACCGGAACAAGAAGCACATCAGCCTGGAGCAGAGCATCGATGCAAGCCAGGAAGCAACCACGATGGACATCCCGGACACCGCCGCCGGCCCCGAGGCGCTTGCCCTGGAAAGCGAGCAGCAAGTTGAGCTGCACAACGCTCTCATGGACCTCCCGGAGGCACAGCGGACGCTCATGGTCCTGTTTCACATTCAGGAAAAGACGTATGAAGAGCTTGTTGAAATCACAGGGCTGCCTCTCGGCACCGTGAAATCACGCCTCAACCGGGCTAGGCTTGCGATGCGGGACCGGCTGGGAAAGCGGAATGCCGAATGATAAACCATTGATGCACATACCGTAATTCCACCAGCAACGCATCTGGAACCTTGCATATATTTTCATCGTCACATATGTGGAAATAGCAACACAACCATGGACTGTACGACTTGGCGCGAATGCGCATCCGATCACATTGATGGCACCCTGCCCACCAAGCTGGCCCGGGAAGCCGATGCGCACGTCCTGATTTGTGCGCAGTGTGCAGGAGACATGGCTGGTATTCAGGCGCTCTCTGCAGACCTTGCTGCACTTCCAACACCTGAGGTCCCTCTCTACTTCAGCGACAATATCCGTTCGAAAATCGAAGCCCAACGTGAATCTGCAAAAGAACCGTGGTGGCGTGCGGCCAGACTTGGCATCACAACCACACTTGCAGGTGCGACGGTTGCATCCTTTGTTTGGATGCAGGCACACCCGGTCTTGGACGCACCAAACAGAATCCGTGCTGGTGCCGGAGCATCCCGTCACGTGGCCGTGCCAGCGCCTGTCGCGGCGCCAGTGCTGAACACGCGCTGGGTGCTTCATGCGGATGCAGCAACACCTACATTCGATGTTGAGTTAACATTGCTTTCAAAGTCTGCCGGTACTGCCAAGTGCACGATTACGGGAGACCCGCATGCCTACCGGTTTACGCTTGCACCCGGTGTGGCCAACCACTTCCGCATCCCGATATCACTTGTACAAAATGAAAGCATCGCAACCGTCGATATCCATTGGACGAGTGGTAACACAACCCATAAGCGCATCGAACATCACCCACTCTCACCCGAAAGCCCGACGCCAAGACGTCAGTCCTTCGGCATCCGTGACCTGCCAATCGCAACGGCTGCACGCGAAGTCGCCAGCCGCTATAACATCCCGATAACGCTTCAGGATATTCCTGAAACAACACGCATCCGTGTCAGCCCTATCCACGCGACCGCTGAAGAAGCATTGACAAGTGCGCTAACCGGCACCGGGTGCACGCTTGTCACAACCCCGGATGGCCTGTACATTTCCGGGAAGTGACCCGAACCCTCCACCCATACGCGCATCGCATCCTTTCGGCAATCAAAGACACATCGACACTGACGAGCGCAGATCGCATCGCAATTGCCTGCTCCGGAGGCCCTGACAGCCTTGCCGCCCTCTTTACCATCTGCGCTATCAGCCGTACAGGTCACCTTCCAGAACCTGTTTGCGTGCTGCATTACCACCACGGGATGCGGGGTGCAGAAGCGGATGCGGATGCTGACTACGTCATTGAAATGGCGACTCGTTGCGGTATCCCGGCAGAAGTAGGTTACGGCCAAGGGATGGGCTGGAATGAGCAGCAGGCCCGAGACCACCGCTATGCGTGGCTGGTTGAGGCTGCCTGCAAGCGCGGAGCAAATGTCATTGTGACCGCGCATACATCTACTGATCAGGCGATGACGGTTCTCCTGCGGATGCTCCGCGGGACGCACACGGATGGCCTTGCGGGAATCCCACCGCGGCGGTGGCTCTCGGGGGGCATCGATGTTGCACGGCCTCTGCTTGGTGAAACCCGGGATGCCGGTATTGCATACCTCAATGACATCGGTGTGACATCACGGCATGACCCCACCAATGACAACACAGACTTTCCACGGAACCGCTTGCGGAACACATTTGGCGAGCTGACATCTGAATTCAACGGCAACCTGACGGATGCGCTTTGTCGAATCGCGGATGCTGCCCGTGAGGACAGTTCATTTATAGAGCTGCATGTTCAGGAATTGCTGGACAATGCAGCGACATCGCTAATAGGCATCTGGAAAATTGCACCGCTTGTAGCCGCTCATCCGGCACTTCGCTCGCGGGCCATCCTCGATATTTTAGCGCGCACACTTCCACAAGATTGCCATGAAGCCGCTTTGGTGGAACTCAATGTCAGAACACTTGGGCGAGTGCTAATCAATGGTGGCAAAGTCGTGCTTCCAGGTGGTTTTCATGTGGAAGCACGCGGCCCGTGGCTGGTGTTCAGTGATAGCGGCAAACATCCGGGAGTTGTTTTGCGTGTTGATCAACCCATCACGCTACCAAATGGTCTCCAGATCCAAATGCATGCTGTTACCGATGATGAAGATGTCGTTGCAGATCCATCCGGGATGTCGTGCTTTGTTGCGCTTCCCGGCGGGGGGCAGGGTATTGTTCTGCGTCTTGCGCGTAGCGGCGACCGGGTTGGCCTAAAGCGAACCGTTACAGATGTCTGCAGATCGGCCGGAATTCCACCCGAGGAACGTCCTGGGGTGTGGGTGGCTGTGTACCCGACTACCGGGGATATTCTGTGGGTTCCCGGGGTTCCGTTTGGGCAGCGCACACTGCAACAAGGTGTTCCGCCAACGCATTTACTTGTGGCATACGAGCCATCTTAGGGATGCTAACGCACAGGGAAACCTCTCAGGCTTCTGATTGTCCGCGTGCTATAATTTCGGCATGGCCCTCTCCCCTGATGACGTGCGAAAAGTCGGTTCATTGGCGCGTCTTGCGCTGACGGATGACGAAGTCGAGCACCTAACCCCCCAACTCAACGATCTTATTGCTCAATTCGAGCGCCTCCAGGCAGTAGATACATCGGGTGTTCCCGCGATGTCTCATGCGGTCCCGGTCGTCGCATTCCTCCGGGAGGATGTGGTCGTTCCATCCCTCCCGAAGGCCGTCGTCCTTGCGATGGGTCCGGAAGTGGATGAGCTTCTGGGTGGATTTGTAGTGCCACAGGTGCTGGCGGGGGATGCGTAATTAATGTCTGAAATCACTAATCTCACTGCCACAGAAATCGCATCCGCTGTACGTGAAGGCATTGTCAGCGCAGTGGATATCTTAGATGCCTTCTTGGACCGGATCGCCGATGTTGATCCGCATGTTGGCGCCTTTCTAATCGTTACTTCCGATGCCGCACGTCAGGCGGCCACAGCCGTGGATGCCAAAATCGCTGCGGGTATCGATCCAGGCAAGCTAGCAGGTGTACCGATTGCCATCAAGGACAACATGTGTACCCGCGGCATTGCAACGACGTGTGCAAGCAAGCTTTTGGATGGTTTTATTCCTCCTTACGACGCCACAGTCATCACACGGTTGCAGGATGCCGGGGCCGTCATCATCGGGAAAACGAACCTCGATGAGTTTGCAATGGGCAGCTCATGTGAGAACAGTGCTCTGGGTGTGACACGGAATCCTTGGGACTTGTCTAAGGTTCCTGGAGGATCATCCGGTGGTTCCGCAGCGGCTGTTGCTGCGCGTCTGGTTCCGATTGCTCTGGGTTCTGACACGGGAGGCTCGATTCGTCAGCCCGCTGCCTTCTGTGGCACCATCGGTCTTAAACCAACTTACGGTATGGTCAGCCGCTTTGGACTCGTCGCATTCGCATCCTCGCTGGATCAAATTGGTCCCTTTGCGAATACCGTGGATGACATCGCACTTGTCATGGAAGTCCTCTCTGGACATGATCCGAAGGATTCAACCAGCCTTCCGATCGATGCCCCTGAGCTGATGAAAGCATCCCATGGTGACATCAAGGGCTTGCGTATTGGAATTCCAGATGAATATTTCGCAGATGGAATCAGCGAGCCCGTACGCGAGGCCGTAATGGAGGTTGTTGACAAGCTGGTGGAGCTTGGCGCAGTGGTCAGCCATCTCTCGATGCCTCATACCGAGTACACCCTCCCTGCGTATTACATCGTCGCTCCTGCGGAGGCATCGTCCAATCTCGCCCGCTACGATGGTGTCCGCTACGGTAACCGTGCGTCAAAGACGCTCTCCCATGAAGACTTGGCGGAGAAAACCCGTGAGCAGGGCTTTGGTCCTGAGGTCAAACGCCGAATCCTGATCGGAACGTACGCGCTTTCAGCTGGCTACTACGATGCCTTTTACCACAAGGCGATGCAGGTCCGGACGCTGATTCAGCAGGACTTTGTCAAGGCATTTGAGCACGTAGATGTCCTCATTACGCCGACGACGCCGACGACAGCATTTGGTATCGGGGAAAAGTCGGATGATCCTCTGGCGATGAAGCTCTCAGACATCTGTACTTTAAGCGCAAACCTTGCGGGTGTCCCGGGTATCAGTATCCCAGCCGGTTTCGATGATGAAGGGTTGCCCTTTGGCGTCCAGCTGCTGGGGCCGGCGCTCTCAGAAGCATTGCTGTTGAAGGTTTCCCGTGCTTACCTTGATGCCACAAACTGGACTGACCAGGAACCAGTACTGTAAAGAAGACATCGTCTGAACGTTTAAACGGCCACAGAAAGTGCTCTGTGGCCATTTTCATGACACGAAACACTACAACGTAGCGTAAATGAAATCAAAAAAGCCCGCGCCATCCATTAGGCGCGGGCTGAAAACCCCAAAGAAGGTTCTGCGACAGCTGCACTATCGGTCAGGTCCACTTTGACGGAAACAATATCCGGGAGTGCCTGAGTCCAGTTCGCTAGACGCAATGAATATTATAGCAGTATGCATGCCATCGCATTAGGGCAGGCTTAATAATCCGGTTACCAGTTAATCTGAGTGCTTTGAAGTCAGAGACCCCGGGGAAAGATCGTGGCTTCCCCCGGGGCCTGTGTGCATTGCGTTACCCAACTAGCCCCAGCTGGAGTGGAATGTGCCTTCTTTATCCGTCCGCTCATAGGTATGTGCACCAAAGAGATCCCGCTGTGCCTGAATCAGGTTTGCAGGTAATGTTGCACGGCGGTAGCCATCGTAGTAGCTGAGCGATGACCCGAATGCAGGAACAGGAATTCCCTGTTGTGCCGCAAGCGACACGATGCGACGCCAGCCATTTTGGCAGCGACCAATCTCAGTCTTGAAGTATGGATCCAGCATCAGGTTGGCAAGTCCAGACTCACGGTCATAGGCTTCCTTGATGCGATCGAGGAAGCGTGCCCGGATGATACATCCACCACGCCAAATCGTCGCGATTGATCCGCGGTCAAGCGTCCAGCCGTTTTCAGCCGCTGCGGCATCCAGCTGTACAAAGCCCTGTGCGTAAGCCACGATCTTGGATGCGTACAGGGCATCCCGGATGTCATTGACAAGCTGTGTAGTATCACCTGTTTCAACGGTCGTTGATGGTCCAGGCAGCTGTGTGGATGCTGCGACACGCTCATCCTTTTGGAAGGAAAGACAGCGGGCAAAGACGGCTTCCGTGATAGCTGTTGTCGGCACGCCAAGGTCAAGCGCGAGCTGACTGGTCCACTTGCCAGTTCCCTTTTGAGCAGCCTTGTCGAGGACTTTATCCACAAGGTAGCCACCATCTTCATCAAATGTATTGAAGATCTT
>CAIRTT010000194.1 GCA_903881535.1 uncultured Armatimonadota bacterium | reverse complement strand
GGGAACGATTGTATGTCTATCGCGCTGGAAGTATCGACGGAAGTAATGGACACCTCCTGCCCACTCTCTTTGACAGAGCGTGCGGCTCAAGAGGTCATGGATATCCTTGAGCAGCAGGGTAACCCTGATGGTATTCGTCTACGTGTCTATGTAGCCGGCGGCGGATGCAGCGGTCTGCAATACGGACTTGCACTGGACGAGAGTATCGACGAAGGTGACGAAGTGTTTTCCACAAGCGGTGTGCAAGTAGTTCTCGCACCGATGGACATCAAGTACCTCCAAGGAGCTCTTGTAGACTATGTGACCACTGCGATGGGCGGCGGCTTCAAGGTCGAAAATCCAAATGCAGTTAAGTCCTGTGGATGTGGGTCCTCTTTCTCTGTGGAAGATGACACTGAAGGACGAACGATCACCGGTGGATGTGGAAGCTGCCCAAGTAAAGGCTAGTTTTTAATCGCGATTTATACGAGACGCCTCCATGGCATCGCCATGGAGGCGTTTTTTATTGACTTTTCTGGAACCAAAATCTGCTGAACGTGTTGACACTCGTATCAAGCATCGGAGCAAACTGTGCGACCACCTCTCTCAATGTTACAAGGACAACAAACCTATAAGGATTGGGATGACGATCTACGTTTTGCAAAAGCACTTACACACAAGCACGCAAAAAGCTTTAGCGCTGGAATTCGGTTTTTCCCTCGCGACGTCCGTGATGTAACCTATGCCATTTATACTTTTGTTCGTTTGCCGGATGACATCGTAGATGAGCAGGGTTTGAGCGATGATCAGGCATCTGCTGCGCTACAGACGTGGATGAACAACTGGCAGGTCGCCTATGACTCAGGTACTGATGACTGCCATCCAGCGTTTCGCATGATGCGCTACGTGATGAACCGCTATAACATGCCACGCAGTCTTGTAGATGATTTCTTTACGGCGATGCTAAGCGATACCAGGGTAAAGAGATATCACTCCTATGCAGAACTCAATGCTTATATGCACGGAAGCGCAAGCGTTGTTGGTGAAATGATGGCCCTTGTCTGTGGTGCATCCCATCCAGATGCAATTCCAACTGCACGGGCACTAGGCGAAGCATTTCAAATGACAAACTTCTTGCGTGATGTACAAGCGGACTTTGAGCAACGTGGCAGAATTTATTTGCCATCCGATATGCTACGCCGCTACAATTCCTCCCACGATGCCATCGTCCATCAAGTGGCTGATGACAACTGGAAGGCAGCCATTCGGGACTTGGTCTCCCATACAAGATCCCTTTATAAGACAGGACGGTCTGGCATCAAGCATCTTTCTCCTGATTGTCAGTTTGGCGTGGCACTCGCTGCAGATATCTATGAGGCAATCTTGGATCGCATCGAGGCAACCGACTACAATGTGTTTAAAGGTCGTGTCCATACATCGACAGCACATAAACTGATGATTTTCGGTAAGCGTCGATTGGCACTTTGTCACTAGTGAAACTAACCAAAGCATCGAAGGTTGTCATTATTGGTGGTGGCTTCGGCGGACTTGCTGCTGCTGCCCTCTTATCCTGCTCTGGTTTATCGGTGCAGCTGCTTGAGCGCAACGCTACCTTAGGTGGCCGGGCCCGGGTATGGACCGAAAATGGTTTTCGCTTCGACATGGGGCCATCCTGGTATCTTATGCCAGACGTCTTTGACCACTTCTTCAATTTGTGTAACCAAGAAGTAGATGCTGTTCTCCCTACTAAGCGTCTCTCGCCGTCCTATCGGGTCTACTTGGCTGGAAGTGACTCTCCGGTTGACATGTACTCGGACATCGTTCGTGATGGAGAAACTCTAGACCGATTCTTCCCTGGAAGCAGTAAGAGTCTGGCAGCTTATATCAAAACGAGCAAAAGTCACTATGATCGTAGCCTCAGATCGTTTATCCCCCGGAATGCTGATACCTTCTTCCACTACATGACGCTAGCGACCATGCGTGATGGCTGGGGTTTACCGGTCCTCATTTCCATGGAGAAGCATCTAACTAAGTGGTTCAAGAACGATACCGTAAGACGCTTTCTTGCGTATCAAACGCTGTTTCTGGGAAATGCTCCTAAGGAAACACCAGGCGTTTTTTCCGCCATGAACTACGTTGATTTTGCCATGGGAGTGCACTATCCGGATGGTGGGATTGGGGCTATAGTCACTGCGATGGCTAATATCATCACAAAAGCCGGTGGGACAATAACGACAGGTGCAGATGTGCGCTCGATTGACATCGAAAAAGGTTCCGCTCAGTCCGTCACGCTATCCGATGGTCGGGTGTTCGATGCGGACATCGTTGTAGCGAATTCTGACTACCACCATGTGGAGTCTGTTCTTCTCCCGAAAAAATATCAGAGTCTTGATGACGCCTATTGGTCAAAGAAGCGACCTGCACCAAGTGCTGCAATTCTGTATTTGGGAATCACTGGAGATGCGCCAAAGCTTGAGCACCATACGCTCTTGTTCCCGGATGATTGGGATTTGAGTTTTTCAGAGCTCTTTCATGGACATTCGTTGCCGACAGATCCGAGCATCTACGTATCTTGCCCTAGTAAGACGGACTCAACTGTTGCACCCGCCGGACACACAAATTTATTCATTCTAATGCCTTGTCCCACTGGACTGACTTGGACACCGGAATTGAAGCGGGACTGTACTGAGAGGTTACTCGACATTCTTGAGCAGTCTTTTGCCATCGATGGAGTTCGAGATCGTGTAGTTGTTCAAAGATTTTATTGTGGTGAAGATTTTTCCAACGACTACTGTGCCTGGCTCGGGAATGCTCTTGGTGGTCAGGCGCATACCTTATCGCAATCCAGCTTCATGCGGCCTCCTGCTCGTAGCCAGAAAGTTAAAAATCTGTTCTTTGTCGGAGCAGGTACAAACCCAGGAATTGGTATGCCAATGTGTCTGCTTTCAGCAGAAATGTTGGTAAAACGCTTGTTCAAAACCGGTGGGCCAGGTCTCCTAAAGCAGCTTCCACACATCTAAGTTGCCACGCAATTTGCTTGCACCACAATAAGAAACACCCCACTAAACTAATATGTATCGTGGGGTGACTCGACAAATAGTCGTAGAACTAGTCTTCGAGGAGTTCCTGTTCTTTAGTCTTAGCTAAAGCATCCAGTTCACCCATAAACCGGTCTAGAACCTTCTGGATGTCTTTTTCAACGCGCTTGACATCGTCTTCAGTCAACTCATCATCCTTCTTAGCAGCGTCAATGCCATCACGGCGGATGTTCCTCAATGAGACTCTGGCTGCTTCCGTCTTCTGACTCAGCTGCTTTACAAAGTCCTTACGGCGATCTTGTGTAAGCGCAGGGACATTCAGGCGGATTGTCACTCCATCGTTGTTTGGATTCATTCCCAGATGCGAGTTGTTGATTGCTTTTTCAATCAACGGCAACGCACTGGCGTCCCAAGGCGTGATGAGGAGAACTCTTGGCTCAGGAGACACAACCGTACCGAGCTGATTTACAGGCATCGGTTGTCCGAAGTAATCAACGCGAAGGCCATCCAGCATTGCAGGGCTGGCACGTCCGGCACGCAGAGTGTTGAAGTCTGATTGCGCAGACTCAATCGACTTACGCATGCGTGACTCAGAATCCTTCAGAATGTCAGAGACGTTCATTGCTTAATCCTTCCAACGAGTGTACCGATTGGTTCACCTTCAACCGCACGCTTGATGTTACCGGAGATTCCAATATCAAAAACAATAATTGGAAGGTCATTTTCCATACAAACAGCAAAGGCAGTAAGGTCCATCACCTTGAGCTTGCGCTCAATCGCTTCATCAAAAGACAGTTTTTTATACGGTGTCGCATCCGCGTGTTTACGTGGATCCTTGTTATAAACCGCATCTGTACCGTTCTTTGCCATTAACACAACATCAGCGCTTAGCTCAACGGCTCTCAGTGCCGCAGCAGTGTCCGTTGTAAAGTACGGATTACCCGTACCCGCAGCAAGAATCACCACGCGACCTTTTTCCATGTGGCGGATGGCGCGGCGCCTGATAAACGGTTCCGCAATTTGTGGAATAGGAATCGCCGTTTGCACACGGGTCTGAACGTCAAGCTTTTCCAGACTGTCCTGCAATGCGACAGCATTAATGACGGTCGCCAACATCCCAGCATAGTCAGCAGACGTCCGTTCCATGCCTTCATCGGCGGAAACCGAGGAGCCACGCAGAATGTTGCCACCACCGACGACAATAGCTACCTGTACACCGGATGCTGCTACTTCGGCAATCTCACTGGCTATCTTCTTGATGGTTACTGGCGATATTCCGAAACCCTGCTCCCCGGAGAATGCTTCTCCGGAGAGCTTTAGAAGCACACGGCCAAACCTTGGCCGCGAGTCATCGGGAATCATTCGGCAGCTTGCTTTGGCGTACCTTCGCCAACCTCGAAACGGGTAAAGCGAGCGATGGTGCCATTTTGGTCCTTCGCGAGTTGTCCGACGGTCTTCTTATCTTCACGGATGTAAGGCTGTGAAAGAAGGACGATTTCGCCAAGGAACTTTCGCAATCGACCATCGACCGCAGACTGAATTGCGGCATCTGGCTTCCCGACCATCTTAGGATCGTTCTTGGTTTGATCTTCAACAAATGCGCGCTCCTTAGAGACAACATCCGCAGGAACATCTGCATCAGAGAGGAAGCGAGGCTTTGCAAAGCTGACGTGCATTGCAACTTCTAGACCGAGGCTAGCGGTGGTTGCTTCTACGAGCACACCAATGCGTCCGCCTTCAGCTCCAGATCCACCCGGGTTGTGGACGTAGGCAGTGATAACGCCTTCTCCAGCCACGTAGCGGACTGTCCGTCCAAGGACGAGTTTTTCACCGATGCGCTTGATTGCATCGTCAATCTTAGCACCAACCGTGATGCCACCAAGATCTGCAGCAAGAACGTCTTCGGCGGTCGCAAGGTCATTGCCGGCAACAACTGCAGCAATCTCACGGGCCAAAGAACGGAATTCTTCATTACGTGCAACAAAGTCTGTCTCAGAATTGAGCTCGATCAATGCACCAAATTTGCCATCATCTGATACGTGCGCCATGACAAGGCCTTCGCCAGCAACGCGCTCGCCACGATCCTTAGTTCCCTTTTTACGCAACAACTCGATTGCCGCTTCAAGGTCACCTTCGGTTTCGGTCAGTGCCTTCTTGCACTCCATCATCCCCAACCCTGTACGCTCGCGAAGTTGGGCTACGAGACCAGCAGTAATTGCAGCCATGTTACTAATCCTTCCAATAACTTTGTTTATTCAAGGAGATGGGCAGGTACAAGGCCTGCCCATCGTCAATCAGTCTACGAAACGCAGTGGAAACCTACTCTTCAGTAGGTGCTTCCGTTCCATCGCTTACGATGTGACCATCGCCATCATAGGTAAAGTCGAGGCCCTTGGCATCTTCTTCCATCTGGCGGCGGCGTGACTCAGCAGCATCAAGTCCGGCAGCATCGTCTTCAAGTACTTCGAAGCCATCGATTGCAGCGACAGGAGCATCCTCCCACTCGTGCTGCTTGACTTCAACAATCGCTTCTGCAATCTTCTGAGTGATCAGTTTGATTGCACGGATTGCATCATCGTTTCCTGGAATGATGTAGTCGATTTCATCCGGATCACAGTTGGTGTCCACAATCGCTACGATAGGAATACCAAGCGACCGCGCTTCGGCTACCGCAATGTGTTCCTTCTTCGTATCGACAATGAACATTACTGCAGGAAGGCCTGGCATGTCCTTAATACCGCCGAGGAAGCGCTCCAGCTTATCCTTCTCTTCGGTAAGAATCGCAGCTTCCTTCTTTGTGAGCTTAAGGAAAGTGCCATCTTCTTCCATTGCAGTCAGGTCACGAAGACGCTGAATACGGGACTGAATCGTCTTGAAGTTTGTCATCATGCCGCCGAGCCAGCGCTCGTTGACAAAGTACTGACGGGATGTCTGCGCAGCTTCCATCATCGCATCAGCAGCCTGCTTCTTCGTACCTACGAAGAGAACGTGGCCGCCTTCGGTAACGATGTCCTGGATGAACTTCTGTGCATCATCAAACAGTTTAAGGGACTGATGAAGGTCGATGATGTAAATACCATTGCGGCTACCATAAATGTAGCGCTTCATCTTTGGGTTCCAACGACGGGTTTGGTGACCGAAGTGAACACCAGCCTCTAGGAGGTCTTTCATCAAAATTGTGGCCATAAGAATGAACCTTTCCTGGTTTGCGGGACGTATCCCCCCCTCCGGAATGGACCGTAACAACGGACCAGGATTATCCCGGATGCGGACTTGCAAAGATGATTAATCTTTACGGTGTGGTGCAAAACCTTGGCACTATATCACGTAGAGACAAGCTTGTGCCGATGCTACAATCAATCTGTGCAAGTATCCAAGTGGCAGCATCCATTGATCATTACGAATATCAAACTCGGGTACGGCGGCATTCCCGTAGTTGATGGTTTCAATCTTACGGTACGGCCCGGAGAAATCCATGCTCTCGCTGGCGAAAATGGAGCTGGCAAGACAACCGTGTTGAAAGCCATTGCTAACCTTATCGGTGTGATGTCAGGAAGCATTGTTATCCCAGCGGATAATCGCGACAAGGCATCACGTGTCGGGTT
>CAIRTT010000193.1 GCA_903881535.1 uncultured Armatimonadota bacterium | reverse complement strand
ATCTACCCGGATTGCGACAGCCTTGGAGTCCTTCTTCGCCTCGCCGGGCTGGAAATCATCGAAACCAACTTCCTCCCAGCCGCGCTCTGTCGCGAAAACTCATTGCTTGTGATCGCAAAGCATGCGACAGACCTTACCGGTGTGATCGAGACGAAGCATCGACAGCGTGATTTCCGTGGGCATTTAGAGGCATTTCAGGAGATTGCGACAGGAATCGACAATCTGTCCCGTTTCATCGATGATTGCATCAAATGTGGCATCCGATTAGCGGGCTACGGCGCGGGTTACCGCGGAATTATGTATTGCTCACTCATCGAGAATTCAGCGGGTTTCCGCTACTTCGTGGATGGCAATCCAGCGCTTCATAATTCAAGAATGCCAAAGTCCCAGCTGCCGGTTTACGCTCCAGAACATCTTCAAACAGATCCCGTTGACTACATTGTGGTTTTCAGCCACGGGTACTTCCAGGAAATTGTCTCGACGTGTGAGGCACTTGGATATCCAAAGTGTGCATTGATTTCCCTTCCAGAAATTCTTACTGGCGATGCCCACCAAGTCGTTGGCATCAACGCACACGACGCGTAACGCAGGGATTTGCCACTGTTGTAACGAACCACATCGGAAGGCAAGGAGGCCTTTCCGATGGCAATGGGCGCGCGTAAGCGGATTGCATTTCTAGGCACAGTCATCTTTGAGCACTCGCACGCTCAGCATTTTCTTGACCGGCTGCATCTTGGCTATAACTGGAATGGTGCCTGGCAGGATCCGCGCGTTGATATCGCATCCGTGTATATTGCACAGTTCCCGCAAAATGATATTGGGAAGCAACGCCTTGCGAAGTATGGCCACCGGAATTCCGCATCGATCGCGGATGCCCTTACCCTTGGCACAGGCCGTCTCGCGGTGGATGGCATCGTAATCATAGCAGAGCATGGCGATTACCCGAACAACGAAATGGGGCAAAAGCTCTATCCGCGCTATGACTGGTTTAAGCAGGTTGTGGATGTCTTTGAAAAATCCGGCCGCAGCGTCCCAGTCTTCAATGACAAGCATCTCTCAACCAGCTGGTCGCAGTGTGCCGAAATGGTTGCTGATTGCCACAGGCTGAAGTTCAAGTTTTTGGCAGGGTCATCGCTTCCGGTGACACGCCGGATGCCAGCGATCGATATGCCCCACGGCGTTCCGCTGACCGAGAGCGTCTGCGTTGGGTACGGCGGCGTGGACAGCTATGATTTTCACGCGCTTGAGACGGCTCAGTGTATGTCGGAGCGTCGACGGGGTGGCGAAACAGGCATCCGTAGCTGCGTTGCACTAAAGGGAAAGGCACTCTGGGAGTTTATGTCCCGCTCGGACCGTGCGGACACGCGTAAGCTGATGGTCGCGGCACTCACGCGGAGCCACAACCTTCCGGTGGATGGCGGCTACATGACAGGAAAAGTCACCTACGAGTGGGCGCGTACCACAATGCAAGACAGCACCGGGTACTTCTATGAGCACAATGATGACTTCCGGACATCGATGTTCCTGATGCCCATTTCCGACTTTAATTACGCGGGTATGCGAAGCGATACGCGTGAGATTGTCTCAACGCAAATGTATTTGCCGATGCCAACCCGCGGCTCGATGACAGCAGACTTCTTCAACCCGCTGACGCGGCATATTGAGGATGTTGTTATGGGGAAGCCTCTCCCCTATCCTCCAGAGCGGACTTTGTTGACATCCGGGATGACGCTTGCCGCCGTCGAGTCCCTCCACCGGGGCGGCGCCGTCGTCGAAACGCCTCAAATGAACGTCACCTACACGGTCGGTAAAGCATCCACGTACTGGAAGGATTGACCCGGCCAAAATGACGACACCAGCACACATGCCTACAACTGGCACCACAAAACGGGACCTCTACCCGTGGATTGCAGTGCTCCTCCTCTGGTGCATTTGCTTTTTCAACTACGCAGACCGCTTGGCGATTTTCAGCGTCTTCCCGGTGCTTGAGACAGAGTTTCACTTCACCAAGACGCAGCTCGGTGCGATTGGCGCTGCATTTACCTGGGTCTACGCCGCAGCAAGTCCCCTCGCAGGCGCGATTGGTGATCGCTTCCCGCGCAAGGGTGTGATTCTTGGTGGGCTTGTCGTCTGGTCTGCGATCACAGGGCTCACCGGTGGATGCGGTACCTACTGGCACTTCATCGCTGTCCGGGGAGCCGAGGGCCTTGGGGAGGCGTTTTACTTCCCGGCATCCATGGCTTATATCGCCGATTACCACGGTCCAAAAACACGGAGCCGCGCCACAAGCATCCACCAGACAAGTCTGTACATCGGTACGATTTTTGGCGGTGTCCTCGCGGGCTGGATGGCAACCCGCTACGGCTGGCGTGCTCCTTTTGTGATTCTGGGGATCGCAGGCGTTGTCCTCGCGGCAGTGCTCCAGCTGGTGATGCGCGCGGCTCCAAAACGTACATCTGGAACACCACAAGAACGCCCACTCGTTGCGTATCGACGGTTTCTCGTTAGGCTCCGCGGAAACCGAACAGCAGTTCTGATTATCGCTGCCTTCTTTGGGGCAAATATGGTCAATGCAGTCTTTCTGACCTGGATGCCGACATTTCTCAAAGAGAAGTTTAAGCTTGATCTGACGCTGGCAGGGCTCGGCGCTACGGTCTTTATTCAGCTGGCGTGCTTTGCAGGAGCCATTGTTGGTGGACAGCTAGCGGACCGCTGGGCGGCGCGTCAACCCGATGCCCGTATCCGCCTAAAGGCCATCGCAACGCTCATCGGCGCGCCCTTTATCTGGTTCTGCGGGACATCCTTGAACCCGTGGCTGCTAATCGCGGCGATGATAGCCTTTGGGTTTTGCAAAGGCCTCTATGATGCAAACCTGACGCCGGCTTTTTACGATGTCATTCCTGCCCGAGAGCGTAGCAGCGCCACGGGGCTGATGAACCTGATTGGCTTTATTGGCGCGGGGCTTGGTTCGATTGCGATCGGCGTTGCGGTGGATGCCGGTGTCCCAATGAGCCTTGCCATCGGCGCAACGGGTGGTATCTACATTTTGATCGCCGGCGTTCTCTGGCTGGCATCTGGACAACGGGCGCTTGCTGATATTGACCGCGCAGCGCTAGCGAGCTGATGCATTTAGAATTTGTGGGTTATTTGTGCAAATCCAAGGAAGGCTGAGCGTCCAGTGTTACTAGATGCAACAATATCTCCGCCACGCACGTAGCCGATATATAGCGAGGCGGTGTCCCGTGGGTTGAGCGTGACATCATAGGATGCATCCACCATCGTGCCGAGATCCCGGTAGCCATTGCTCGGTCGTCCGGACAATGCGAATGAACCCGTCGTTTGAAAAACAGGGCCACCGCTGTACCAGCGGTCCGCAACCTTATCGAGTGCATACTGATGCGCCTCAAGGCGAATCGTTTCTTTCTTGTTTCGCTTGATGGCCATGAGGTAGACCTCATTAAGGTTGGCTTCCGTTACGGTCGGCGTGCGCCAATTCTGGCGCGGAGCGGTGATTTGCGGGGCGAATGTCTCATGTTTCTGATCATTTGGATTACCATCACCAGAAAAGACAGCGGTTCCTCCGCGTAGCCACCACCCGCCAAAGCTCGGATGCTTGATACCGGCCTCGGCAACTCCCGCGTATGCCGAATGCGGACGGCTGCCCCATTCACCGCCCTGAACGGCGCCCCACAGGAGTGTGTCTGTCCGCCATTTTCCACGCATCGAGGATGTCAGTGAATTTCCACCGACAGTCGTCACATTGATGGCAGATTTGGTCGGAGTGAGGTCATTATCGACGGCATTTAGGCCACGGGCATCCGTGTAGGTGGCGGCGAAGATGCGATTACTGGATGTCTTTGTCGCACGTGAATCAGCAAGATAGACCTGGCGGACTTTGGTGATGGTGTCACCGCCATCGAGGTTGAACTGACCGGTCGTTGGATAAAAAGCCATCGCCGTGATGTTATGCGTTCCGAGGGTCTTCGACACTTTTACACCTTCGAAGGCGCGTCCAACGGCCGTGAATGGGTTGGGAGTAAACATTCGTCCAGCAGCGCGCTGTGTTTGCATGTAGGAGAGGTCAGCGTCTGCCGGAAGCAGCTCGATGCCATCCACTGTTTCATAGCGCCCGATGACGATATCCGGATTCCTACCAACTTGCGGCATATGGATGAACGCTGTCTTGATGAAGAGACTGCCTTGCTGGCTTCCATTGAACTGGCGGTACTGGGCTCCCGTTCCGAGCGAGCCATTTGGTGCGGGAGCGACGGCATTGTGCGGGAGACCGAGGAGGAGCGGGGATGCTGCTTCGATGACGGTTTCAAAGGGCCGCAGCCCGCTTACCCGGTGTGCAGCTGGAAGCCGTCCACCAAAGCGAAGCAGGTTGTGGCTAAACGAGTAGGACGATTGATAGCCGGGTGTGGATGGTTTGAACCATCCCCAAGACTCGGAGCGCACTCGCAGAGATGCAAACACTTCGGGCTTGGACGATTGCGGTTTGGATTGCACCTGCGCCCCGATCAACGAGAGCGCAACGGCTAGTAGCATTGATGTCCTCCGGCATTGCATTACGCTAGCCGGAGTAATCTATCATTTATCGCTGCAGTGAAACATCAGCCGGGCATCCTGCACCCCATCGATACCCTAGAACTTACGTGTGATCTGTGCAAATCCCAGAAATGCTGAGCGGCCGGCATACGTAGCTGCAGCTGTATCACCGCCATGCACGTATCCGGCATACAACCCAACAGTGTCACGCGCGTTCAAGGTTACATCGTAGGAAATATCTATGGCAGTACCAACGTTTCGCGATCCACCATTTGGCTTACCGGTCAAGGCAAAACTTCCGGTTGATTGAAACACAGAGCCTCCTGTGTACCACCGGTCAGCCAGCTTATCGAGGCGGTAGGAGTGCGCTTCCAAGCGGATTGTTTCCTTCTTGTTGCGCTTGATTGCCATCACGTAGAGATCATTCAAGTTGGACTGTGTCACCACTGGCGTCCTGAACAACAACCTTGGTGGGCAGATTTGTGGCATCCACGATTGATGCTTGTTGTCATTCGGATTGGTGTCACCTGAAAAATAACCGGCACCGGTCCGTAGCCACCATCCGGCGAACGCAGGATGTTTGATTCCAGCCTCAGCAATCGCTGCATAGGCTTCGTGGCGACTGGAGCCCCACTGCCCGGTTTGGGTACCACCCCAAATAAGAGCATCTGTGCGTAGCTTTCCATGCGTGCTCGTCGTGGTTGCGTGTCCACCAAAGGTTGTCAGTTTGATTGCATCTGTCGTGGATGTTGTTGTATTGTCAACCGCCTTGATGCCACGTGCATCGACGTAAGAATCGATAAAAAACCGATTGGATGTATTTTTAGTGCTTCGCGAATCTGCAAAGTACATTTGCCGCAGCTTTGATATCGAATCACCGCCATCAAGGTTAAAGGCCGCTGTCGTTGGGTAGAAGCCGGCCAGGGTAAGGACATGATTGCCACTGGATTGGCTAAGCTTGAAGCCATCCATGGAACGGCCAACAACGGTAAATGCATCCGGGCTGAACAAGCGCTGCGCGATTCGCTGGGCCTGGATATAAGCCAGATCTGCATCCCCTGGCACAGCCTCATTTCCATCCATGATTTCAATTCGGCCCGCCATAATCTCCGGGTTTTTACCAGTTTGTGGCATCCGCACGTATGCTTGCTTTACAAAAAGGCTTCCCTGCTGGCTACCATTGATGGATCGGTATGTGCCGCCCATCCCGAGGGCTCCAATAGGAGCAGGCCCGGATGCATTATGTGGGAGACCAAGGAGAAGAGGAGCGGAGCCCTCAACGACCGTTTCAAACGGACGTAAGCCGGACACGCGGTGAGCGACGGGTAATTTTCCGCCGAAGCGTAGCAGATTGTGGCTAAACGTATAGTTATTGTCATAGTTGCCACCTGCAGGATTGAACCATCCCCAGGATTCTGATCGGACTCGCAGGGATCCGAAAAAGACTGGATTATTGGTATCGACGGGAGATCCTACGGCGAGTCCAAGTGCGATGATAGATGCGAGCACATACATAAATGTAATTACCTAACGGTTTTCAACATCAAACATCGTACTTTATCCACAAACCCGGCTATCCACCAAGGCGGAAGGAACGAACTTTGCTGTGAATCTGAGAATTTGGCCCACCGCAAAGCCGTGGAAAATTTTTTCGTATTCGTCCAGTTTGACATGACACCATGTGACTGAATTACTGTCGCATACCTACGGGAGGTTGATACTAGGCTTCAGGTATCCCATCCACAGTCAGGAAACGCTTCTGTTCGTTTCTGGGCT
>CAIRTT010000192.1 GCA_903881535.1 uncultured Armatimonadota bacterium | reverse complement strand
CGCGTGCACGAGCTGCTCTCAGATTTCCAAGGGCGTGCAAATGGCGGGGATGGCTGGTTGCGCTTGCTTCGCTTTGATCTGAAGGGGCATCAGCTCCATGTCCAGACGTACTCCCCGACGCTAAAGCGCTACGAGACCGACCTCGATTCCGAGTTCACGCTTCCGCTTGATCTCCATCGTGCGATTCCAACTGAGCCAGCACGTTTGCAGAAAGCGTGGCGCCGCTCATCTCCGCAAGGGCGGCTAGGTGGCATTGCGGACATCCGGATGCTCGATGCTGGTATCGCCCCTCGAGGGCGACGGATCCGGTAAGTTCTTAGGGTGGATTCCGACAGCTGATTTCAGATGTAATGTTGTATTGGTACGTTTGATAGCAGTTCCTAGAACTGTTTCCAGACAGCATGGCGCCGCCCTGGTTCGAATACGCGTCCAGGTGGGATTGCAGAGCAACGGATGTTGAACGCATCTATCGCTCCCCGGACGCGACGCAACAAGTAAATTCTTAGGATGGATTTCTTCCTCCATGTTTGGAAGAACTTCTGTAAGTCTAAGCTGGAAAGCAACCGAGCGTGGCGCCGCCGTGGCGTCCCTTGGGTAACGCACCTGATAGCAAACGTATTAGGTAATTGCACGGCATTTTAGACGCTATCTAAATTTGGACGAAATTCTGCATTGACAAACGTAAGGGCCACTCCCGGTGGTCCTCAAATGTCGGATGACAGAAGGAGTTCTTCATGCAACAGCCTCGAGGTACAGGAACATCGGGCAGCATCCAGTGTGACTTCACCGTAGCCGTCCTCCCGGACACGCAGCACTACGCACAGAAGTTTCCAGAAACGTTTCACGCTCAAACGACGTGGATTGCTGCAAATGCGGTTCGGGAAAAGATCATCTTTGTCTCCCATGTTGGAGACATCGTCGAAAGCGGTGGGGATTCCCGAAAGGAATGGCAGGTCGCAAAGTCCGCCCTCACGCGCCTTCACGGTAAGGTTCCCTTTGGCGTGGTCGCCGGAAACCACGATGCCGATATCATCGGCAATCGGAGCACGGATTACGCGATGTACCGCGAGTTTTGTGGTCGCGCCCTCCTTCGCGATATACCAACGCTTGTGGCGCTGTCTGAGGATGAGTGTTCATCGGTGCATAAAGTCGCTGCCGCTGGGATGGAATTTCTGTCCATACACATCGAGCCGGATGTTCGTGCCGCAACGATTAACTGGGCGCTTGAGCAAATGGATAAACATCCAGGCCTCCCGGTGATGCTAACGACCCACAACTACCTCAACGACGTGACGCGGTCACGGGACAAGACAACATCGATGCGTCTCTACGGCAATTCCGCAGACGACCTCTTCCAAGGGATTATCCGTAAGCAAGCGCGCATTTTTTGCGTGCTGGGTGGGCATCAGTTTCACGCTGGCGGCGAGTACTCGCAAGTCTCACGCAACGATGCCGGTGGATCCGTGATTGAGCTGCTGCAGGATTACCAGGGCCGTTCCAATGGCGGGGATGGCTGGCTACGCCTCCTTCGCTTCAACATTAAGGCGAAGAAAATGATTGTCCAGACGTACTCGCCGGTTCTAAAGCGCTATGAAACGGATGCCGATTCGTTCTTCGTGTTGCCACTGGAGCTGCCGACAGCAAGTACCATCGGCTGATAGGCTGGATTTATGAGTAACGCACGAATTGTCTCCGTTGCCCCGATGCTAAACGTCGCAGATAGCATCGCCGAAGTCACATTTTTCCGTGATGTCCTTGGATTCACCGACCTCTTGGGTGAGCCTGGCTATGCCGTGATGCACCGGGATGGCACAGAAATTCACATCGCCGAAAACCACGATGAAGAAGTGCTTTCGCATGTCAAAGGGCGGATGCAGATTTATGTGCAGACCGATGACATCGATGCCTTATGGGAGCACGCTCAGGCATTTTCAGAGACCTATCGGACGCGCGCGCTGTTCGAGCGTGAATACGGGATGACCGAATTTCATATGCAAACGCCCGGTGGCATCCTCGTTTTTGTCGCGGAAGGCACCGGGCATGTGCTGGAACGACGCGCTGCGAACGGAAGTTAGCGCAACGTTTCGCGGATGAAGTCAATGTCATCCGCTGTCAATGTGCGGTTTACGGCGCTGAGGTTACAGCGCACCTGAGACTCATTCCGGAATCCCGGGATGACGCAGGCGACATTTTCCATGTTGAGGATGTATCTCTGCGCGATGGCCGAGAGGTCTTCCGTGGTGCTACCAAAGCGAGCCTTGAGGAGT
>CAIRTT010000191.1 GCA_903881535.1 uncultured Armatimonadota bacterium | reverse complement strand
GTCTTTCCTTTTTTAGATGATTTTGTCTGTTACGGATCGAATAGTTCGAAACGTTTCCGCTAGACGTGGGGATACCGTCGTGTTTGCGCTCAACAAGCGATTTTCCAGCGTCCTTCACAGAATTGTAAATAACTGATTCCCTTTCCAAGACCGCATCGTAATCGCTCGCCGGCAAGTCACCTGCTGACGGACAAACCCCTGTGGCGTCGACCGCTGCCACGATGTTTGAGCTGGCGGATTCGTCCATGTCCGCGTTCAAATCGATCAAGTCCTTCATCTGTACAACGGCACCGCCGGCATCGCCGGCACAGCAACCGTCGGATGGCTCAGCGACCGTGGGATAGTTGATGCGCTCGTCCATCTCCTGGTCCTCACCATGGTAGGCACATGCAGCGCCGTGAGACAGCTCATCGAACAGCTCAGGTTCCTCCATTGACATGAGCTCTGGCAGGGGCTCAGCACCCAGTGCATCATTGCCTGCTCTCACGAGGGCTCTGGCAGTCTTTTGCAGGATGCCGCCTTCTCCCACAACGAGATAGGGCACTTCTGCCGCGCGGCTGACGAATTTCCATTCATTCTGCGCCGGAAAACTGTCGGAAGTGTGGAGCGCGCACACAAGATCAGCCAAATCGTTTACGGCCCGTTCCGTATCGAAGAACGAGGTCGAAGTGCGTGCATGATGATCCAGAATGCTCTGCACTGTCATCAGCAGTTCTCCATTGTAGTAGAACTGCTTGACCAGATCCGTAGGCCGTCCACCGTATGGCACCGCTAGAGCACCAAGCCCCAGCATGTAGAGCATTCCAGCGGCGACCCACGCTGCAACATCACCCCCACCGCATGAGCCTTGCGCAGTCACCACAACCGTGCCTGCACAAAGCGCCAAATTCATCCCTGTGTGGCCTGAAGCTGACCCATAGCCATAACAGACATGGACTTGGTCCCGGAGCCTCTGACCGTGCTCCGCCATAGGCAGAAAGCCCCACCATTCCACCCGGTCGTTGAAGTATTCCTTGCACAGACCACGCCTCTCAGCAAAGGCCTCCATATTCCTCCTGGTGGACGAATGCTGTGTCAAAGGATACCCACTGTAGAAGAGCACAGTGTCGGGCAAGTCTAACAGAATCTGCAGCAGGTCCTCGAGAACCTGCTCAGAGATGCGGGTCAGATCCACAGGCGTGTGGATGCCAAACCTCTGGCCGCTGCCCTCGACAAACAGCTTTCGCTCGTCGCGCCGGATGACTCGGACGCAGTCCTCCAGCACCGGCTGCCAGCAGCTGATTAGACATGCTTTATCCGCCCCAGCAGCATTGGGCAATGCCTTGAGCAACCAGGGATCCAAGAGAACGTAACTGTAGAAATCGGAATCACAGGGTAGCGTTGGAGAGTTGAGATAATATATGATCTTATGACATTCCAATCCAGGTCTTAACAGAGCCCTGAATGCAGGCGGCCCTTCGCCGTTTCCAACGCAATCAATTAATGCGGTGATCGCCAGGCCTCGTACTTGTTTTCTCACGCTGTTTATGACCTTTTGATCAAGCTGGTCGGGCGTAACAGGTGGAATTGTAATCTGGTGCCAGCACCCTTTCTTGTCAAATGCGCTGTGCAGCTCTCTTACTATTGGGACTTTAGTATTAGGCTCCTGGGTGGCGAGGATTAAAACGTTGAGATCGGGACGCTTCAGCAGCTGTAACAAAGGCCATCTTAAAAGCTGGAGGATAGGATGCAGGCCATGCACGTCATGGAAGACAAAAGCAATCGTAGGCTTCTTGCTCCGTGTCAGCTTTGAACCATTTGCCTTTTTCTCAGCAGATGAATATCTCTTCTTGGCCCAATGGGCACTTTGTTTTGCGACGAGTTGGACCAGCTCATTGTGCAGATCAGCTGGCTGTGCATGAAATCTGACTGTCTGCAGAGTCTCAAGGTGGCCCTCCAGGCGTATGCTCTCCTGATACTTTACGACACGGAGGAGGAGGGGCCACATTGGTTGGAGAACGCTGTGCATGTCCAATCGGTTGAGGAGGTCAACCGTCTGGCAGAAATCGAAGATCAATCTCT
>CAIRTT010000190.1 GCA_903881535.1 uncultured Armatimonadota bacterium | reverse complement strand
GGCGAGCTCTGCGGAATCGGCGTAAGCGCTTAGTGTGGATGTTCCAAGCGCCAAAAGGTCTGGCTCAAACCAGGCTACGGCGCTGGCAAAGCGGTTGTAGACGCCGCCGGCGCGCTCGGAGCGGATGGCTGCGGATGCATCTGTTGTGTCCGTCGTGTAACCAAGCCGGCCATAGACTGCGACGTGGCCCACGCGGACGCGGAGGGCTTCGACGTTTGTCCATGTAGCGGCGATGGAAGCTGGGGATGCTGTCCAGTCACTTCGCAAGGCAACGATTTGTGCGATGTCCTGATCTGCAGCGGCCAAGGCTTGTTCAAATGCGTCATCGGTTGGGAAAATGGATGCCAAGTTCCAAGTGGCACTGAGCGGTATTTCGCTCCGGGATGGGATACGTCCAGACATGGCACCAGTGTATCGTTGAGGGCGTCGGCGGGAACTCCGAAATGCCTATGCGTGGTGGTTTGAATGGTACGCGGCGAGGGTTTCCTCGACAGCACCATCTGCGGCGACCTTGCCGTGTGACAGCAAGATGGCGCGGGTTGCGACGCGGCGGACAGCATCGTCATCATGGGAGACGAAGATAATCGTCCTCCCCTCTTCTTGAAACTGCCGGATACGGGCGTAGCACTTCTCTTGAAAGACACTGTCGCCGACGGCTAGAGTTTCATCGATGAGGATGATTTCCGGATCGGTATGCACGGCAACGGCAAAGCCGAGACGCACAAACATCCCGCTGGAGTATGTCCGCACCGGGGCATCCAGGTATTCCGGATTCTCGAAGTCTGCGAACGCGATGATTTCCGGGTAGCGGGATTCCATCGTGGCGCGCGAGAGGCCAAGGATAGCTCCATTGAAGTAAACGTTTTGCGTCCCGGTGAGGTCAGGATGAAAGCCGGCTCCTACTTCGAGCAGCGGTGCGATCCGCGGGTGGGTTGGATCCTCGGATGCTGGAAAGTTTACAGATCCTGTGTCGGGCCGGATGACATTTGCGAGCATCGAGAGCAGCGTCGACTTCCCCGAGCCATTGCGTCCAATGAGTGCGACGGTTTCACCAGCGTGGATATCAAGGCTGACATCATTCAGCGCATGTACGACTTTACGTTCGCGGCGCTTGCCGGCAAGCATGGCCCCAAGCGCGCCCTTGATACCCGCATAGCCGGTTCCGGCGACGGTGAACTGCTTGGAGACATTTGTGACCGACACTGCAGGCGGTCGGCTCACCTACGCAGCCTCCACAAAGCGCCACTTGCGCGCATTGAAGAAGCGGTAGCCAAAGATAAAGATAGCAGTGCACATCGCAAAGCTCAGGCAAAACCATGGCCATGGAACACCGAGGTTGACGGCGATGGTTTCGGGCTGTCCGGGGGTGAGTGGGATTCGCGGCGGGGTGCCATCCGGCCACGCGATGAGGAAGCGCCGGTAGGATGCGAGGATTACCACCATCGGGTTCAGGAGGAAGAGTGTGTGTACCACACCCCGGATGCTCTCTGGAAGCAGCGTTGCGTGTTCTACCTGCTCGATGAAGTAGATGATGGGGACTGCGTAAAAGAGCAGATCGGCGATGACGGCTGCGAGGAACTTAGTATCCTCAAAGAAGACATTTAGGGCCGAGAGAAAGAGTGCGAGTCCGGCGATCAGCAGGGTCTGCATGATGATCAGAACGGGCAGCAGGAGGATTTCTGCTGGCGGCAGGCTGAGCCGGTGGTGGATGAACGAGTCGCGTGCGTAGAGAACAACGAGCAGCGGGATAGTCACGACGCCGAGGGTCAAAAGGAAGTGCCGGAGGTTTGCGAGCGTCGTTGCGATAGGCAAGAGCTCGCGAGGGAAGTAGACCTTGCGGACAAGCGGCATTTGTTTCGAGACGCTATCTGCGGCATCAAGGACACCCGTTAGGAAATACGTCCACGGGAAGAACGTGGCGAGCACGTGGACGCCGTAGTTCGGGACTTTGATTGGGATGACGTATTGGAAGACAAGTAAAAGGATGATGGCCCGCATGATCGGGTTTGCCAGCGACCATGCTACTCCGAAGATGGAGTTTTTGTAGCGGACATCCAGCTCACGCCGGACCAAGGTGCGGAGCAGCTCACGGTAGCGCCATGCTTCCCGGATTTCAGCAGAGAAGGAACTGGATGGCTGTGCCACAGCCGGAGCCTAGGCGTCCAGCCGTGCAGGCTCGAGGAGTTTGAGGAGCTCTTCACGTTTGATGAGAACCTTGCGCTTTCCCGCGATGCGGTACGCCAGAAGTTTACCTTGGCGGATGTACGAGCGGATGCTCGACTGCGACAACTGTAAGTAGTTGGCAGCCTGCTCCACCGTCAAGAGTTCTCGTCCTTCAGATTCCATATGCTTTCAAAATGAAGCGCCGCACGCGGGTGTTAGCCAAACGCATGTGTGATGGTGCTTCGGCGGAAGTATACGAAGAATCTACACACGTTGTCAAACGAAATTAACAATTATTCACACTTGATACGCCAATAACTATCAATAACGCGAGAAGTTATCCCCACAATTTTACGAGGATATAGCAAACCTGTACTGCATTAATGACACTGTGTGCGTGCTCACGTCAAGGGGATTACTGAGAGCCTCGACAGAAGATGAGTCCCCCACTAAGCATCAGCATCACCAAAACCATCGCTGTCAACAAAAAGCGGTCCCCGTTACCGGGAACCGCTGATTTTCGTTGGGCTTCTTAGCAGTCTAGTCGCCGAGCTTCAGTACAGACATAAACGCTTCCTGTGGGATTTCGACATTGCCCACAGACTTCATGCGCTTCTTGCCTTCCTTTTGCTTCTCGAGGAGCTTACGCTTTCGCGAGATATCTCCTCCGTAACACTTGGCAATGACATTCTTGCGGAGCGCCGACACGCGCTCAGCCGCGACGATCTTTCCACCAATGGCCGCCTGCAGCTTAATCTCAAACTGCTGTCGAGGAAGGATTTCCTTCAGCTTTTCTACCAGCAGCTTGCCACGGGAGAATGCCTTGTCACGGTGCGTGACGAACGACAGTGAATCGACGGGTTCGTTGTTTACCAAGATGTCCAGCTTGACGAGTGAGCTCGGCTTGTAATCCGAAAGCTCATAGTCAAAGCTTGCGTAGCCCTTTGTACGCGACTTCAGCTGGTCGAAGAAGTCCATGATGATCTCAGCAAGCGGGAGCTGGTAATGTAACATCACACGGCCGGGTGCCGGATACTCCATCCGCCCCAAAATGCCGCGGCGGTCACGCCCCATGTCCATCACGGCGCCAACATAGCCATCCGGCACGATAACCATCGCATCCACATAAGGCTCATCCACGTGGTCAATCGTCGTTGTCTCCGGCCAGTTCGCCGGGTTGTCGACCATCTCCATCGTTTCATCCGTTTTGAAGACCTTGTAAACCACACTCGGGGCCGTCGCGAGCAGGCTGAGGTTGAACTCACGCTCGAGACGTTCCTGAACAATCTCCATATGCAGCAATCCAAGGAAGCCGCAGCGGAAACCGAAGCCAAGCGCCGCCGAAGATTCAGGCTCGAAAGAAAGCGCAGCATCGTTCATCTGCATTTTCGCAAGCGCTTCCTTGAGCTCCTGGAACTGCACAGACTCAATCGGATAGAGACCACAGTAGACCATCGGCTTTGCGGGACGATACCCTGGCAGCGCCTCGATTCCAGCGCCAGCCTTTCCAGCGGCCGTACATGTATCCCCGACGCGGCAATCGGTCACGCTCTTGATGGCAGCATGCAAATAACCCGTCGACCCGGTACCAATCTGGTCCACCGGCTTCATCCACGGATTGAAAATCCCGACCTCACTGACCGTGACTTCCTTATCGGTTGCCAAGAAGCGGATTTTGTCGCCGGCTCTCAGCTGCCCATCCACGACACGGACGTAGGCGACCACACCGAGGTAACCATCATAGTGGCTGTCAAAAACCAACGCACGGAACGGCTTTTTCTGATCACCGATTGGAGGTGGGATGCGTTTGACAATGGCTTCCAGGATTTCCGGTACGCCGATGCCGGCTTTGGCACTTGCCGGGATAGCTTCTGTAGCATCAATCGCAAGGAGCGACTCAATCTCTTCAGCAACGCGCTCAGGGTCTGCGGCCGGGAGGTCAATTTTGTTGATGACCGGGATGATCGCCAGATTCGCATTCATCGCAAGATTCGCATTTGCAAGCGTCTGCGCTTCCACACCCTGTGCGGCATCCACGACAAGCAGCGCACCTTCGCACGCATTGAGCGACCGCGAAACTTCGTACGTAAAGTCAACGTGGCCAGGCGTGTCGATGAGGTTCATCTCATATTCGAGGCCATCGAGAGCTGTGTAGTGCATCCGCACCGCAGCCATTTTGATCGTAATGCCACGCTCGCGCTCAATATCCATTTTGTCAAGGAGCTGAGCCTGCATGTTACGTTTATCGATGGTCTTGGTGACTTCAAGGAGACGGTCTGCAAGGGTTGATTTACCGTGGTCCACATGCGCGATGATGCAGAAGTTGCGAATGCGGTCCTGAGGAATAGCCATATCCATTAGTATACCGCTGGGCATTTGCAACAAATGGGGATGCTAGAGATATGGAAGTAGATCAGTGCGGCCAAAATGGCGTGCCCACCCTGAGGCCTTGATGCCATGGATTAGGTCTGTCTGCTCCCGGTCCGCACCCAGCTCAAGGAGGAGTTCCACGGTCGGAATATCCGCCATCCAAGCCGCGAGGTGAAGCATTGTCGCTCCGCGGTTCCAAAGTGTGACTGGTAACCGGATACGCGCAGGGCTTGCTGCGAGGAGCTGCTGGGTAAGATTTACATCGGCGCCGCAGACGGCGGTGATCAGTGCCGCTTCCATGGCATCCACCGGGATTCTCCCCTGCGCACGGCTCCACGCCTCCACAGCCCCGACACGCACAAATCCAACTTTGCCATAAAACGAGGCGAGCATCGGGTGACATTGCAGTGTGATGACATCCGCGTGCCCGCGAAGGCTTGCCGTTACGCGGCGGACAAGATCCACTCCGTAGCCCTGCCGCTGAATATCCCCGCGGACGCCGACTGCATACAGACCAGCTGTACGGTCGGTGTCGATGAGCGACATACAGGATGCCACCATTTTGGAACCCGTTTGTCCACGAAGCGCCCACAGTGTTGTGCCTGGATTTTCCTTTGCGATACGGATGTCGCCAAGGACGGCATTCAGGGATGCACCATGCCATGGATGCACTTCTAAATCCGCAAGACGCCAGGCATCCACGAGGCGGTCATCTTCTGTGTTGGTTACCTTTTTGATGTCTATATCGATGGTGGATAAGGCCATCAGGATCCCTGGAAAAGCATACGTAAACCCACCGGTGGCAAGGCGCTCCCGCGCAGCTTGCTGTTCTGCACGCAGCCAAAAGTAAGTCCCAACCGGGTGTTTTAAAAGAGTTTCGCCTTCTGGAAAGCTGTCCGCTTGGAGGAAGCACTGATGGTTCAAGTCGCCATGCGCCTGTGCACGTGCAGCTTCAAATGTGGCCATATTACGCGCGGCGCGCTCTGCAAGGTCCCGAATCATGTGGCAAATTATACCTATAGGTATGATGCAGGGTGTGGCGAGATTTACAATGACTTTCTGGAAAATCCTTGGCCACCTCTGGAACCTCCCAAACACTGCCATCGCACTGTTGCTTGCCATCGGCGGGAAGCTCTCCCTAGATCGTGACAACCGGATTATCGTTGTGCGCGGATCGCTCACCGGACGGGTGCTGGGGCGTTGTGGCTATGCTGGGATGTGTATTGGCGACATCATTTTTATCAGCCAAAAGCTCTCCCCTTCGACTTATCGCCATGAAGTCGCGCACGCCCGGCAGGGACGACTGACAGGCATTTTCTACCTCCCGCTAACTCTTCTAGGATATCTATACGGCTTTTTGCGCTACCCGATGGACATCCACCGCGCACACGATGCCAGCCCGATGGAGCTCTGGGCAGACATTTGGAGCGGCAACCAGGAGCGCAATCTCATCCTCGCCGCGCGGAGGCGCGACACCCACCTCAGGTAATATGAAGCCATGTCTACACGCCCAATTGCTGTTGTTACTGGCGCATCCAGCGGTATCGGAGCCGCGACCGCCGAAGCCCTCGCTGCATCCGGTTACCACGTCTGGTGCACCGCTCGCCGCGCAGACCGCATCGAAGCCCTCGCCGAGAAAATCGGTGGGACGGCGTTTGTCTGTGATGTCGCGGATGTCAAATCCATTGATGCCCTCGCGGCAGCGCTCCCAAGCGAAGTCCACCTCCTCGTAAACAATGCTGGAGGCGCACAGGGACTTGACACAGTCGAGGATGCCAAAGACAGCGACTGGATCACGATGTTTGAGACGAACGTCCTTGGACTAATGCGCGTGACACGCGCCCTTCTGCCGAAAATGAAGGCTGCGCCGAAGAGCCATATCGTCAATGTGACATCTATTGCCGGCCGCGAAGCCTACCCAAAAGGCGCTGGCTACACGAGCGCGAAGCACGGCGCCCGTGTGATCACGCAGACGCTGCGCGCGGAGCTGAACGGCCTCCCTATCAGAGTCACAGATATCTCCCCGGGGCTGGTGGAGACCGAGTTCAGCATTGTGCGGTTTGCCGGCGACGCTGAGCGGGCGGCAAAAGTCTACGATGGCTATACGCCTCTGACCGCGGCTGACATCGCGGAAACAATCCGCTGGGCGGTGATGCTCCCGGCACACGTCAATATCGATGAGATCGTGGTAAAGCCTCTCGCGCAGGCGAGTGCCACACAGGTCGCGCGCGGAGCCGGTCTGTAAGTGAGTACACCGAATATTGTTATCCTCGATGCCGCCCCAGCGCTGACCGACCTCGACATCAGCGGCCTCTCGGCGCTTGGTGTGGTGACGGCTTACGAGAGCACGCAGCCCGAACAGCTGGCAGAGCGGATGCTAAATGCCGACATCGCGATTACGAATAAGTGCCGCCTCGATGACACCATTTTCGCAGCGTGTCCAAAGCTTCGTGGAATCAGTGTGCTGGCAACTGGTCTTGACAATATTGCGGTGGATGCCGCTGCTGCGCGCGGGATTGCGGTGCGGAATGTGGCGGGCTACTCGACGCCGAGCACGGCGCAGCTCGCGGTGGGCTTGCTCCTTGCTGCAGCGCATAACATCGTTGGAAATGCGGTCCATGTCGCGCACGGCGGCTGGCAGGCGCGCGGGGTTTGGAGCTATACGCTGCGTCCGATGCTGGAGATTTCCGGCTCGACCATTGGCATAATTGGGTATGGAAATATCGGCAAGGCTATCGCAGCGCCGCTGGTCGCCCTCGGTGCGACGGTGCTTCCGCTCGCGCTCCCGGGTCGCGAGAAGGATGGTCATACTCCGCTTGCGGATGCCCTACCAGCCTTGGATGCCATCATTTTGCAGTGTCCCCTCACCCCGGAGACGCGTGGTTTGGTGGATGATGGATTTCTCGCGCAGCTGAAGCCGGGTGCGATTTTGGTGAACACGGCGCGTGGCCCGGTGGTCGACCCGGATGCGGTTTGCCGCGCGCTGGACAGTGGCCAGCTTGGGGTTTACGCAGCGGATGTGATGGAGACCGAGCCTCCGCGTGATGGGCATGTGTTGACCAGCCATCCGAAAGCGATTGTGACGCCGCATGTTGCGTGGAGCACGGATGCGAGCCGGAAGCGATTGCTAGCAGCGACGGTTGAGAATGTGCGCGGGATGCTTGCTGGCGTGACCGAGTAATGGAGTCTCCCCGCCCTGTCGCGCTGGCAGACCCATTTGTGTTTGCGCACAAGGGATGGTTTTACCTCTATGGGACAAACGATGCGGCTCCGGATGAGGGGTTGCCGGTGTGGCGATCACGGGATGCATTGCACTGGGAGAAGCCGCAGCTGGCGCTTCGCCGCGGGGATGCGTATGGCCGCCGTGGTTTCTGGGCGGGCTGTGTGCTCGCGCGCGGCGGGAAGTTTTATCTGCTTTTCACAGCGAATGAGCAGCTTGCGGTTGCGGTTTCGGATAGCCCGATGGGTCCATTTGTCGGTGTCGGCGGGAGCCGCGAGCCTTTGGCGAGCGTTGGTAAAGAAATCGATGCCGACTGGTTTGTAGACACAGATGGCGTGGTTTATATTGTGTTTGTCCGGCTTGGGGGCGGGAATCGTATCTTTATCGCGCGGATGAAGGATGACCTCTCGGGTTATGAAATGTCCAGTGTCCGCGAGGCGATGCGTGCGGAGCTGCCGTGGGAAAACGCATCGGATGC
>CAIRTT010000189.1 GCA_903881535.1 uncultured Armatimonadota bacterium | reverse complement strand
GTGAACATCCGCGCCAAGCGTCGACAAACCCCAAACATTGGATCTCGCAACCCGGGAATGTGCGACATCACCCACGATTGCGACCTTCAGGCCATCCAGTGGGCCTTTGACTTTCTGGATGGTGTACGCATCGAGGAGGCCTTGTGTTGGATGCTCATGCATGCCATCCCCCGCGTTGATAACCGGTACATCCACCCATGCCGCAGCCTGTTCCGGCGCTCCGGAGAACGGGGTTCGCATGATAATGCAGTCCGCAGTGAGTGCCTGAAGGGTCAGGAAAGTATCGCGGAGTGATTCGCCTTTTGTGGTGCTGGATGTCGATCCGCTGATGTTGATGACATCTGCAGACATGTACTTTCCAGCGGCTTCAAAGGATGTGCGTGTACGGGTGGAGTTTTCGTAGAAGAGTGTGATGACCGATTTGCCCTTGAGGGTGGGAACTTTTTTGATGTCTCGTCGGATGATCTGTTCAAACTCGGCTGCAGTCGTCAGATAGTGGTTCAGCGTTTCTCTGTCCAAGCCTTTGAGGCCGAGGAGATCACAGCCAGCGAGTGGCTTGGTGGACATCAGCTGTCCTCCCGCTTTGAAATAACGACACAATCTTCAGAATCTGACTCTCCAAGGTGAACGTCGATGCGTTCGACCCTCGATGTAGGAACATTTTTCCCAACGTAGTCTGCCCGGATGGGTAGTTCGCGGTGGCCACGGTCGACGAGCACTGCAAGCTGAATTGCGGCCGGACGTCCGTAGGTTGAGATCGCAGTCATCGCCGCATTGACCGTCCTCCCCGTGTAGAGAACATCATCCACGAGCACAACAATCTTTCCAGTGACATCGAAGTCAATCGACGAAACAGATGCCACCGTTGTCCGGGCGATATTGTCATCACGATAATCAGTGATGTCAAGCCCACCGAACTGGACTGGGGCGCATTCGATTTGCATGATTCGGCTCGCGAGGCGTTCCGCTAGCGGTAAGCCGCGGCGAAGCACGCCAATCAGGACGACATCATGTGCGCCTTTATTGCGTTCGACAATTTCATGTGCAATCCGGGATACAGCACGCCGGATATCTCCGCTGTCCATCACTGCCATCGCGTACCTCACAAAACAAAACGTGCCCTTGTCCTACTTGGGACAAGGGCACGGAATGGGCATATTTGCCAATATTTCATGCAGCCGATGTTCATCGGCACCCTTGCCCGCCTCACAGGACGGAGGATGCCTCACGGGACATCTCAAGGAACTACAACCGTCGTCACCCTATCATTTGTCAGGGTGTATAACAACGCCTATTCGTAGGATTCCCGCTTCTCACCATTCTGCTCAGGCGCTGTCTCAACCTTGCGCTTGACGACAACGGCAGGGTCGGAGGACATGACTCCCATTTCTGTACTTGCAGGCTTTGATGCAACCGCAGCTGCGGCGGCCTGGGATGCCCGGTCGAGGGGTTTTGCGATTGCTTTTACTGGTAAAGCCATATAAAGGTCATACGCATACGTATCAGGATCAACCAATGCTGTCACGGTGCTCGGGATCAACTTTGGAAGCGCATCATAGTCCACAAAAGTGTCGCCATGACGTGGTTCATCGTGGCCAGGAACCTGATATTGGAACTTTACCAAGCGCTGCTTTCCACCTTCTGACCCGCGATTTTCAACTGCGAGCAGTCTCGCTGGCACAGGAATTCCGACTTCAATCAGCCGATTCACTCTTGTCTCGTACGCTTTACCTTTGGATGGAAAAATAACAATACCGGCAATGCCTGCCAGAGAGACTGTGATTCCTGAAATAACCAGTGTTGATTGCTTCATCACGAGACCGGCAGCGAACAAGGAAAGTCCGGTAACGATTACAGCACCAGATGCAGCTGTCATAACCTGCGTCGATGGCTTGTTGTAATCAATACGCTCTGCAACTGCAACGCGTCTGGGTGGCCGGTCCTTGAGCTCAGGTTCTACTATCCACGCTTCTTCAGTACTTACCGACATCGCCTTACCCTCCAATAGTCGTCTGATAGCAATGCATCAACGCTGCAGCCTTGCTAACTTATCAACGATTCTACGACAGACAACAGGTCTTCGGGGTCAAAAGGCTTTGCAAGATAGGCATCCGCCCCGAGAGATAGGCCAAGTTGGATGTCATCAAGCTGTGCCCGTGCCGTTAGCATCACCACCGGAAGCCCTTCCAAGTGGGCGGTTTCCCGGATATATGTCAGCACTTCATAGCCATCAAGGCCGGGCATCATCACATCGAGAATCACGAGGTCTGGGGATTCAGTTTTCAATACTTCAACGGCTGCACTGCCATTTGTTACACCCTGAATAATGTAGCCACGACGCCCAAGCACAAACTCAAGCAAGCGCAGCAATGCTGGCTCATCATCAGCAACCAAGATCCGTGGACTAGACATCGTGCACAAGATTCTACAGGTGATTGACTTCGCACGTAAGTTAATTCCGGCTCACCCTGATATTGGAATAGGGTTACATCCTAGTGTCGACTATCGCCATCAAACGTTTTTACTGTAGTATAAGGATGTGAGCATATCGAACCATAGTCCTGTGATTCGTCCGAAAGCAATTCGTAACACAAGTCAGCGCAAAGCAGTGATGCTTGCACTGGGTGACCTGCATGGTTCCCATCCCACGGCATCGGAAATTTTTGGCGCTATCCGCGTGCGTAACTTCCCGATTGGGTTGGCGACGGTTTACCGTACGCTCGATGCGATGGTTGAGCGTGGAGATGTGGCTGCTGTGCGAACCGGCAATGCTGTACGTTATGACCTGACGCACCACCATCACCACCATCTTGTGTGCCAGATTTGTGGCACTGTTATAGATGTCGATGCATCCGAAGTTCCAACAGACCTGATCACATTCTTCGAATCAGAAACGGGCTTTGATCTCTCAAATGCCACGATTCAACTGAATGGAACATGCGCTAACTGTTCACCGACAAACTAACCGACATACAAAGCAATCTTGTGGATTCCGATGATACCCGGAATGCTTCTTTAACAACTTAGTATCAGCCGTCTGAATATTTGTTAGGCATACGCCTGTTATTTGAATCTTGGAATGATGCGATACCAGGTTCCAATCCCTTTCAAGTGCGCAAGGTGGTCACTCCCCTGATAGCCCCGTGTTGCGACGGATACAAAACGTCCCTTCCGTACATGCCCTTTAACATGCAAGCCCTTGCTCCAGACTTCGTTAACAGGTGTCAATCGTACGCCAATGGCATCACGGACCAGCTGCCCCACTTCTTCTGTGGATGCATACGTCTCTGGCTCCAGCTCACAATGCGTTAATACCATCCCCTTCTTTCCCGTAACTGCAAGTTTCGCAAAGTCAACAAATGGCTTGTTCTGCTCATGGCTTGGAAATGGCCGGGCCTCCAGAGAATTACGTTGATGTCCAAAGCTGGCATAGACCGTGTCAGCCAAAACTAATTGGTCGATCAACTCCACACAGCGTGGGTCATCCAGCAACGCCCGGATGGCACCGTAGCCCGCAGAAAAAGATGACAGAGTAATTGAATCGAACTGCTTTGTATCCGTCGCTTGTTGAAGCTCAGCCAAAAGCTTCACGAACATCCAATGCGGACTACGACCAACATAGCTTTGGTACGCGCCACTTAGTCCATTGAGGTTTACGCTTGCAGCGATGGCATCTGGAAATCGGTTCTTGACCGCCATCTGAACGATGTCATGTGCACCGTGAAAATGAAGGAACAAGTCACGGCAATTAGGCTGCCTTGCAGCATCGAAGGTTACACGCAAACTACTTTGAGGATGATGAATCTCCATACGGACATCTTCCCACGATTCGCTTACGGGTATCACGGATGACTCAATGCAGGGAAAACGCCTATCAGGACGATGCTGCATTGCGGGTACGATACGACAGTCAATTCAATGCCTATATTCATGACAATCCATGACATCCCGTCCGATGAAATCACACCTGAGCGTGTGAAAGAAATCGCAAAGGCTGGTCAGGCATCTAAGTATGTTCGGGGATACCGTAGCTTTCACTCGCTGAATGAGGGCAGAATTGTCTGGTTGCTGGAGGCTAAGTCACGCGCCGATGTGCAAGCCTGGTGTGATGAGGTGGGTCTTCCCCTCACCGGAATTACCGCGGTTGATATGGAAGGGCACATCGGAGTTTTGAGGCCTGTTCCAATATCTCTGCCAAACCAAATGCGTGGAAAAGTCATTCGGATTCTGGAAGATGGAACCATCGCCCTTGTTTACATCCGTATTGCAGAAACGGATGCGCTTGTTTCCCTGGTAGATGCTGGCGTTCCGGCATTACTAGCGCTTTCGGAAGGCTCGGATGTACGTGTAATGTTCCGTGCATCAGATATTTCACTTGCTGTGATAGAGAAGGATAAACCAATGAAGCTTAGTTTCCCCAACCAGATTCGTGGGAAGGTAACCCAAATCATTTCCGGCCCTACATTGATCATCGTTCATATGGAAACGGCAGCGGGCCCCATCGTGAGTGCAATCATTCCCAGCGCAGCCGAGGCAATCGGGCTCAAGCTTGGTGATGAAGTAACGGCATTGTTCAAGGCCCTCGATGTTTCTCTTGCCACGGACACGGATGCCTGATCAAGCAGCACCCGATATGGGCGTGGCTGCTATCATCGCTGAGCTGATGTACTTGCGTCAGCATGGACATCCCCTCTCTGCCGATGATGCCGCATTGCTAGACATTCTGGATACCTTAGACCGCTGTGAACGCGATGTGAAGGCATCGGTTTCGCTTGGTCAGCTGTCGATTGAGTCAACCTTTGATGGCCACAGTGAACACCTCCCAGATTCGCTTGCCGATACGATTCGTCATTGGATGGAAGCGCAAGCAGCGTGGGAAATAGCTGTCTCAAGCCTGTCAAACAGACATAGACAAACATCGAAACGCAGCGGCCCACGTGGCAATATCGCTCCCGCCACTTCTATTCGGATTCCGACATCCAATGCTGCAACGAGAGCGTTGATTTCCATCATCAACACAAAACACTGGATCGAACATCTATCAGATGAACAGCTAGTCACCCGCGTCCCAACCGATGGATTACGCGTAAATTTGAGCAACCCTATTGGCTTTGATGCACGCACAGCGGTTTCCCACTTGACAAGCCATGGGGCATCTGTAGTCCAGACATTTCTAACGCTTGCCAGTATTTGGCGAGAGCAAGCTGGGGATGCGAGCTACGACACTTATGTTGAGGTCTTTGCCAGTGACATTCTTCGTCATCAGGGTCGACAGCAAACACCTCGGGGCGGCTATCATCAGGCTGACACGCTCTCGAAAGGCCGGGATGTCTTTATTCTCAGCCGACTCCTGATCCCGGTGGATGATTCGGAAACGGGTGGCGGTACGAAATTCTCCCGTTTTATAAGTGTTGAGCAGCTGGAAACGAAAGTTTCGACGGGAACATCGGAGAGTTATGTACGGTTTCGCTTCCACCTCGGTGAGCCATTCCAGCACTGGATGTCGACGTTGGACCGGGGTTCCTGGGAAGTCGCGGGAAAGCTGCTTCAGTATCACCCGCAGCGCCAGAAGTATCATATTCTCCTTGGAATCTGTATCGCGCACATCGCTTGGAAGTCCCGCTATGAAGGGAATACCGCTGCGGTGGTTCCATTACGGGAAGTGCTGATGCTTTCGCACTTGGACCAACATGGCCACCGTCCGGGTGCATTTGTCAGCAGCCTCGAGGATGCGCTTCAGGATCTTAATCGGGATGGCATTTTGCCGGGAGTGCGGTTGAACAAACCGGATGGCTGGATGGACATGCCAGCCTCTCAGCAAGCACGCTTGATACTGGACCGTTCGGTTATTTCAATCCCACGTCTAATTAGTTCTTAATAACCAACTAAATGCACAAATCGTGTACGTTTCCCACTTTCACAGACACTGATTAGTTGCAAACTGCAATAAAGGCGTGCTTTCTCCTGCTAAATGCACAAAAACTGGTAATTATACGGATAAAGACCAAGCAATTATAACGTTAGAGATATATCCCACCTGCCGCATACTTGAACCAGCCGGAAGCTACCGATGAGCAATCATCCAACAAATCAGTTTTTGGGAGACAATAAGATGAAAAAATTAATATGGGCGGTAATGGCTGCGGCAGCGCTTACATCCACAGGTTTCGCACAGGGCACCACGTACAACTATACGGGTCTCGGCAGTAACTTGAACGATGGCCTGATGGACGGTGATGGATTTACAACAGGTCCTGGCTTGACAACCTTTTCCTTCAATGTCACTGATACAACGACCATCAGCAACTTCAACTATGTAAGCCTGAAGAATCTTTCCCACACTTGGGCAGCTGACCTTAAATTTCAGCTTACACACGTTGGCAGTGGCAAGACTGTCGTTTTCCTGTCTGATCTTGGCGGCGCTGGTGACTTCGGTGGCAACTACAACATCGATGATATTTCAGTCAACTCTTTGATCGGCAACTACCCAAGCTCATCTGTAATCCCTAATGGCACGTACCATGCCGAAACCTTCGATGGCCTGACAAACTTCAATGTATTTGATGGCATGTCAGTTGCTGGAACGTGGAAGCTCGATGTCTACGATCAGGCTGGCGAAGACATTGGAGCACTCGGTGGCTGGGGCTTCACCATCAATGATGGTGTCTACAACCCACAGCCAGATCCACAGGCAGTTCCAGAACCAGCTGAATGGGCTGGAATGGCTGTCCTCGGCCTTGGACTTGCAGGAATCGCTGTCCGCCGCCGTCGTCTTGCCTAATCACTGATTCAGGTATAGAGCGATCATCCACCATGGTGCCGGAACCTTGGTGGATGATCAAGATTTTCTTGGCGGTCACAACGCATCCTACGATAGCATCTTGGACGTTAGTCCGGGGCGTAGCGCAGCTTGGTAGCGTGTCTGAATGGGGTTCAGAAGGTCGCAGGTTCGAATCCTGTCGCCCCGATAACAAACTGAGGCTGGTCATTCGACCGGCCTTTTTCAGATTTATGGGGAACTCATAATGATTTGATGTTTGGATGCTGGCCAAATAGTACCGATATCCAGATATCCATCGGCCCCAATCGTGTATTATTTCCTACAGTTAACTATACTGATAATAGTTAACTTACCTCCGCCTGTTACTTAGGCTTGATACAACGAACATAATGAGTTATTGAATTCGTGACCATTCCTTTTCCTTTGGTTTTTCAGCTGACTGCGGCCAATTCTGACCCGATGCAAGCTGCTGTTGAAGCAGCCATCCGATCCCCTCAAGTTTCCGCAGCTGCCACTACCGCTACGGGTGCTTTGGCACTCACGAAGTCCGGACGTGCAACGACTTCTGCACAGCTGGCAATCGCCCCGTGGCTTGGTTCCCCAAACGGTACGACTGAAGAGTTTCTCTTCCTCCAACCTCTGGAAGCAGGTGGGCGCCGTAGTGCACGGGTTTCATCACTCGATGTCCAGCTGGTGGATGCTGAGACCGCTTATCTGGAAACAGTTACAAATGTCTATTCGCAAATTCTTTCGCAATTGACCACCCTGGCTGCTGCAGAGCGGGACCATAGTCACGCAGTCAAGGTAGAGAAAAATCTGGAAGCAGCGCTAAAGGTAGTTGAGGCTCAAGTAGCCGCAGGTACCAAGCCTGGCAGCGACATAGACTTAGTCAAGGTGCATTGGAGCGAAGCGAATATCGCATCGGTGCTGGCAGCTGAATTAGTTACTTCCAGTCGTGTAAAACTCTTGTCATATGGTTTGGATGTCAGCATGTTCCAACATGGTGCAGCTGCCCTTGCGATACCGAATCTTTCAATTCTTTCTCCGACAAACCTATTGGAACGTCGTGGCTCCGTTACCGTCGCTAAATTAGCATCAGAAATGCAGGCATCATCTGCATCGAGTCGCCCAGATGTTTCCATAATGGTTAGGTCACAAAACTTCACCAGGAACTTTACATCCAACGATCGCGGTGTAGCGGTGCAAATTTCCATCCCCATTGATCACGGCTCAATCAAAGCCAACACATCGACCATCGCAAGCCAGATATCTAGTCTAACAACGCGATTGAACGATGAACGTACAAAACAGAGCTCACGTCGCAAGGCGATCGAAGCAACGATTGCCAGCATCGATACTGCCATCACTACGACACAGCAAGCTGTGATTTCTCCAATGACCGACTTTGTTGCCAAAATGCAGCGTGCCTATGTTGCAGGGACCGCAACAGTCATGTCTTATCTTGATGCACAACGCTCTCTCCATGACTCG
>CAIRTT010000188.1 GCA_903881535.1 uncultured Armatimonadota bacterium | reverse complement strand
TTCTTCATCCGCTCTCTTTTTCTCCATCAGCATCTTTTTTGCTGCTGACATTGAAGAATCGAGGTCAGAGTCGTAGTCAGCCTCAGCCTGTTTAGTGCCGCGCTTGATGACACGCTTGGTGGCGCGTTTGTTCAGCAGGGCTGGCGCAATGGCGCGGTCGTCTTGGCGATCCTCGCGGTACTGCTTAATCTCGCCAGCTACTTTGTGGACATCCTTGACCAGCCCGACGCTCTCATTGAGAACGCCACGGGCCGCCTTGAGTGCGCCCTCGGCTTGGTTTAACGGGTTTGTGATGTCGTCAAGACCGGCCATACATCCTCACTTCGCCATTACGGCGGTTCACCAAGCCTTTAAGCACTTTGCCACCAGCTTTGGTGAACTTGAGAAACTCCTGTGCAGCGCCTTCAAAGTCGCCACGATTAAACTTAGACCTAAGGGTGGAGCGTTGTAGCGTCCCCAGCCCCACGTTAAAACTGAAGCTCACCAGTGCGTCAAAGCGGCCTTGACTGCCAACAGAAGCAGGACACATTCGGGCCACGCCCTGCTCAAAACGCGCAAGGTCTGAGCGCAGTAGTGCATCCACCTCGCCCTGTGTCCAAACCCTGTTATCGGCATCTTTGAGTGCGTACCCTGTTCGATCTGCCAACTTGAGCTTGCCCTGATCTGGGTAGAGAACGTGCCCAACACCTACAGTCCAAAGCAACGCCGGGCAACGATAAGGCCGCAGCCTCATGCCCTCATGGTGCTTAATCGTGTAGATGCAATCGGGCGAGACGTTCACTTACCAAACGCCCTCCCGCCGAAGTGGAAAGCAATGATCGAGGCAAATAGCGCCTGAGTCTCGTTATCCCACAGCAGGTCAGCCAGCGTCTTAAAGTCCGTGTTGCGGTTCCAGCCATACATGAAAAGCCCCGCATCAATAGCTACCAACAGGAAGAAAAACCCGTAGGTGATGATGGGACGCACCAACGCACGAAAGTTCTTGACCCAAGTGCTAGTCCCTTCATTGAGGCTCATGTCATGAGCGTAGAGCGCCTGCATCTCAGCCTGTTGTGCATTGATGAGCGTCTGCTTTGACTGGGCATCAGATTGAATCTGAAGCTGTTCTGTGTGGATATGCTCCACACGCTCTTGCGCCTCAAAGCCTGCCTTGCGCAGTTCCAGCTCACGCTCAGTCTGCATCCTCGCCAAAGCCAGTTCGTGACCCTTGTCGGACTTGTCTTGAAAAAAGTCGAGGATCTTAGGCAAGCCGCCCATCAAAAAGGAGATGGCGGTTGAGATTAAAGTCATCATTTGGGTTCATCCTCGTCATCGTGAGACAATTTCACACCAGCAAGCAGGCCAATAAACCCGCCAACGACAGTCTGAAAGGCAGGCGAGATGAGTTTGAAAATCTCTGTGTTGTCCACTTTGTCGTTGAACAAACCCATCATCAGCGTCATGACCATTGCAAAGATGACAACGCACAACGTCGTGCTGACCATCAGCGTTACATAGAAAGTCAGCTTGGCTTTCATTTCAGCGCAAGATGAGCCAGCAACAAGATGATCGCGCCAGCACTGCCGATGAAGATAGCCTCAATGCGCTTAAGGCGAGCATTCATGCCACGCATCTCACGCTCAATGCCCTCGTACCTGACAGCGCAGATATCAACGTGTGCGTCTACCTTGGCATCTACATCAGTGGCGCTAGGGCCTTTGACAACAGGCTTTTTAACAGGCTTAACCATGCTCATCTCCATTTGGGACCGTCAAACCATGAAGCAACGGAGTACCGCTTACCGGTAGTGACCGGCAACGCTGCATGGCGTACAAAAGAAGGGAAGAAGATCACTGTGCCTTGCTGGCGCAGTTCTACCGGATCGGGGTATGCGGACACATGCTCAAATGTCAGGTCGCCACCCGTGTAGGTACTAGGATCAGATAGCTGAATGATGCAGGACAGTTTCCGGTGGTAGTACGGATCGCCATTCATGTAAAAGATGTCGTGATGCGTCTTGTACTCACCTGCGTACGCACTGTCATATTCAGCTATCTGAAGGTAGTCGAGCTTGCTGATGTGCACGTCAAACCATTCTTGGTTGGCGCGAAGAGCGAGCTTCCAAAGTTCGTCAAATACGTAGTCAAGCTCAGCATCGTTACGGTTCACAAACCGCAGGCTGGAGCGACGGAAAGACGTGTCCGACTTGACCCCGGTGTCGGTGCCGATCTGGGCCTCTTGAGCCGGGCGGGACAGGGCAACCTCTATGATCCGCTCGCAGTAGTCAGCGGGTAGGTGGGCCTTGAAGTAACACCATTCGCCTTTCATTAGGAGTTCGCCTCTGCGTATATGTTGAATGTTTGAGACACTACAGGTGTGGTGGTACCTACTCTTCGCACATACACAGTGCCTTGCATGCGCGTACTATTAACGGTAGATCCCGAATCAGAGTTGGCATGAACCAGAGTACCGTAGGTAGGAGTAGTACCAAGATTAGTCCATGAGGATGTGTAAGGCATACCTTGTGTGAGGGGTATAGCCACATCTAAAACTACTACATAGTGATAGTCAGGTATAGCAGTGCCAGTAACTGTAATTGCAGATACCACAACTTGAGTTTCATAATCACTGCCAGTTACACCGGATGGTGCCCACAAAGTCGGACCAGTATCTGTAACAGCAGTATCGTTACCGCCTGTAGACGCCGTTCCGTTTGAATTGAGCTTAAAGAAAGCATCACTCTGTGCGTCAAGCGGATCTGTACTTGAGTAGCTAACTGTAAACGCGATGTTGGGCGAAAAACCCAAAGCCGGGAAGAACGTAACCCAAGCAGAGCCGTTCCAGACGCTGCCGTTGGTGACTGTCACCCATGACGACCCGTTCCACACCTTGGGGGTGGAGACACTAGTCCAAGCAGAGCCGTTCCAGACTTTGAGCGTCATTTAGATGCCCAGCCAGATGTCGCCCTGATTGGATGCAGACGGGGCCGGACCTCCCGCAGAGGTCACAAACACCCTGCCGCCCGAGGTATAGCCCGACGTGACGTTCTGCAAGAACGGCGGACCACTTGTGCCGGGAGGACCCGTAGGACCAGTCGGCCCAGTTGGGATAGTGAAGTTAAACGTAGCCGCAGACGTAGTACCGGAGTTAGTAACCGAAGCTGAGCCACCGGCAGGGCCGGTTGTGGTCGTACCAACTGTAATTGTGGCTGCGCTACCGGTAGAGCCAGTCAACCCTTGAGGGCCAGTGGGGCCGGGAGCGCCCGGAGGGCCAGAAACCGACGAGGCGGGGCCCGGAGGGCCAGTGGGGCCGGGACCGCCTGAAGGGCCGGTAGGGCCAGTCGGTATGGTGAAGTTAAAGGTTGCAGCCGACGAACTGCCGGAGTTAGTGACCGAGGCAGAGCCACCAGCCGGGCTGGTTGTAGTCGTGCCAACAGTGATCGTAGCCGCGCTACCGGTGGAGCCAGTTAAACCCTGAGGGCCAGTAGTGCCCGGAGCGCCCGGAGGGCCAGCAACCGACGAGGCGGGGCCCGGAGGGCCAGCAGGGCCAACAGTGCCCGGAGAACCAGTGGGGCCAACAGAGCCGGTGGGACCTGAAGGACCCGTGGGGATTGTAAAGTTAAAGGTCGCCGCAGACGAACTGCCGGAGTTAGTGACCGAAGCGGAGCCGCCAGCCGGGCTAGTTGTGGTCGTGCCGACTGTGATAGTGGCAGCAGTGCCGGTAGCTCCCGTAGGGCCGGTAGGGCCGGTGGGTCCAGTGGGTCCGAGGGGGCCGGTAGGGCCGGTGGGTCCAGTAGGGCCGGTAGGTCCGACCAAAGTTGTAGCAACGACGATATCGGTACCGTTGCAGACGAGGATGGTCTTGACGCCGTAGGCCACCGAGACGCCGGTCTGGCCCGAGCATTTGACCGTCACCTGCCCTGAGGTGGCGTTGTTGTACACAAAATACAACTTCTTGTTGGTAGGCACTATGAGGTTGGTGTTCGCCCCGCCCGTGCCGGTGAGCTCCAAAAACATGTTACGGGCCACGCCTGTGGCACCGTTGGGGATCGTGATGGTGGTATCCGCGCCTGCGACGACCGCTTGGGTGACATAGCCGGAGATTGACTGCTCCAGCAGGGTGCCCAGATTGCTGTTGGTCGTGACGCCCCACGTACCGGTCTGTTCACCAGTACCGATCAGTTCGAGGCCAAGATTTGAGCTATATGTGGTCATGACGCACCTTTACGGGTACCGGTTGTCTTCGTTCGGATTGATGTCTACCCATGTTGTAGTCTGGGTATCATTAACAGAGGTCCAAGACCCCCCTTGCGAATCGTCAACGGCAGACCAACTGCCCGATTGAGCGTCGTTAACAGCCGTCCAAGAGCCAGACTGACTGTCATCCACAGTCTGCCACACTGATCCTTGGCTGTCATCCACCGGATTCCAAAGGAAGGCCCCTGAAACAAGCTCAGCGGCGGTGACAATTTCGGCAATGGTGGCAGCAAAAGTCTGGGCAGCGGAGAGGCTGTCTGTGCCTGTGGCCGTCTCAGTGACGAGGGTGTTGAAGATCCCCGAGGCGGAAAGCAAGTCTGTGCCGGTGGCCGACTCGTTGACCGAGACCAACATGTCGATTGCAGGGGTGATGGAGTCCGTACCGGTGGCCGTCTCAAGCACCGTGGCGCTAAACGTGCCGGAGGGGGTGATGGAATCCGTGCCTGTAGCGGTCTCGGAGACAGCGGAAACAAAGGTTTGAGCCGCCGAGGCAGTATCCGACCCGGTTGTGCTTTCTGCGATGTTGGTGGCAAAGACCTGTGCTACAGAGGCGCTGTCTGTACCCGTAGCTGACTCCGTGATTGAAACCGGGATAATGAGAACTGCGCTGTTGGAGTCCGTGCCGGTGGCCGTCTCGGAGACTGCAGAAACAAAGGTTTGGGCGGCAGAAATACTGTCTGTGCCGGTGGCAGTCTCGGCTATAGAGGCAGCAAAAGTCTGGGCGGCAGCGACGGAATCCGATCCCGTGGCAGACTCGGCAGCCGCAGCATTTAGGTACTGCTGGAATGCACTAATAGTCCACGACGAGATCGGACCCGCGCTAAACATCGTCAGCCAGCCGCAGGTTCAGACTTAGGCAGTTGTTCCTCAGCCTGCATCTTGAGCTTCATCAGCAAGGGGTAGACACCCGATGAGGTGGGCAGGTTGCCCAGCACCTGAAGAACAGCGTTGGCTTCATCGAGGGTCATAGTCAGCTTAATTTCCATAGGTCACCTTTTGCGGGTTGTAGCCCGGTTTGTTGAGAAAGCTATTAAGTATTCCACGGCAGTGCAGGCTGCACCACTGGGGGGTTGATCAGGTTGTCGATCTGGACCTGAACAGCAGCTTCGGTGACGGCTTTGTCCACGCCAGAAGTCCAGACCCAGCCCAGTACCTGATCCTGCGTCAGATCAGCAAAGGGAGTATACGGGGTCCCGGCAACGTAGGTCACGCCACAGGTCGAGTAGACGCTGGCATTGTAAGTCTGATCGTTGGCCACCTGAGACCCAGCGCAGGTCCAATGCACGGTAAAGACCACATCCGTCTCACCCTCCGCTTGAGGGTAGCAGTCCATCGTGGTCACAGTCCAAGTAATCGTTGCAGACATTATTTGTTCTCCAGAGAGTTAAGACGTACACGAAGGGATTGAATTTCTTTTATCAACAACGGGACAAGCTTTGGATAGTCAACTGCCTTCATAGACTCTTCAGTTTGCCCATGAGACACAGCGTCTGGACGAACCTGCATCAACTCTTGAGCTATCAAACCATAGTCTTCATGAGTGCCGCTTGAAATCCAATCAAATTGACGCACTTGAATAGCGTCAATGAAGCTGCCCGCATCTTCTGCATCTACAATGTTTTCTTTAAGGCGTTGGTCAGATGAAGTGGCGTATACAGTTCCGGTTCCAGCGCCATTGACTTGAATGTAACCCACTTCCGTGCCAGACGCATTAAGCACGTCTAACGTGACGTTACCGTTTGCCGAAACGCGGATGGAAGAAGCGTTGTACTGATTGCCCTTGACGGTAAGAGTGCCGCTATTGGTCGTCGTCCCCACCAGCAGGTTGCCGCTGGAGTCTAGGCGCATAGTCTCTGTAAACGTGCCTGCATTGTTTCTTGTAAAAGTTATATACGAAGTTGATGCGCCGCCATAAACAATGTTGCTTTCTTGATCTCCGTTTGAGTGGTTCCAATAGACTTGCAAACCAGTCAAATTGGAATACGCATTGCCGCCGTTGTTGCGAACAAATCGCGCAGCAGGGGCAGCAGAACTAGTAGTAGTTCCTCCGTTGATGTCTAAAAAAGCAGCCGCACTGCTGCTTCCTAGAACGAGGTTGCCGGAGGAGTCGATACGCATACGTTCGGCGCCTGCAACCTGCCCATAAAGATACTGCGAAGATGAGTTCAAGCCCCATGCAGTGCCAGCGCCAAATGTTGCGTTATCCCCAATTTGCACCATTGTATTGGTCACCCCATTATTGACGATGTACGTCAACAATGTTGATGCTGCTCCAAAACGCGCAGTGCCAGCCACATCAAGCAGGTAACTTGGCGTTCTACCAATGCCGAGGTTGCCGGAGGTGTCCACCACCATTCGCATCGCGCCAGCCAAGCCATCGTACAAGTACCACTTGTTTGCAACGCCAAACGTGGTTTCAGACGGGCCACCCATGCCGAGGCTGTAGCTCTGTGTGCCTGTGCCTGAAAAAGCAAGGCCGCTATACCCTGTGGCGCTGCTGTCTACAATCTTGGAAATTACAACGCCTGTGCCGTTTACTTGCAGCTTGCTTGTAGGCGAACTCGTACCAATGCCGAGGTTGCCGGAGGTGTCCAGCGACATCAAGGTTGTAGAGTTTCCAAACCACGTTAACGTATTGGACGAAGCCGGAACATACATCAGCCAGTCAGTTGAGCTTGTTCCACCGCCGATTTGCAAACCAACTTGTCCAGTTGCCTGACTTGCACGTTCCACGCGCATATAAGCGTTACCGGATGCCGTGGCGACGTTCAGTTTTTGAGATGGCGAACTTGTACCAATGCCCAGCCCCGTGCTGGTGAGGCGCATACCTTCAGTGTTGTTCACATAGAACATGAACGAGTCGTTTGACACCGTTCCAATTGCACCAAGCGCAGTTCCTGCCCACGCGGCGTTTAAACGAACTTCAGAACTTGTGCCAGTGCCTTGAACGCGCACTTGAGGAGCAGCGTTGTAAATATCCAAAGCAACTGTCGGGACAGCACGACCAACCCCTAAGTAAGTCCCATCAAACACAAGTGCCGTGCCCGTAGTCAGCACCTTGCTGCCGTTTAAATACGCAACGCCGTTGGCTGTGCCTGCTGTGTACGTCGGGGAGTTTGTGTAGCTCACCACCTGCGCGGTGCTGATGGACAGGGCCGTAGTGCCGTTGGTTTGAAGGGCCAACACGCCCGATGAGTCTGCGGTGGTCTTTACACCGGCAGAGCCAGACACTACGCCATTGTCAGCATTGATCAGGGAAGCCATTACTTAGACTCCAGCGCGTTAAGACGTACACGAAGGGATTGAATCTCTTTGACCAGCATAGGCACAAGTTTGCTGTAGTCCACGGCCATCATGTCGTCAGGGTCAGCGGGGCTATGCACAGCTTCTGGCGCAACCTCATGCAGTTCCTGCGCGATCATTCCGTAACGCTGGTGAGAGCCGTCCGACTTCCAATCAAACTGCCGAACCTTGATCGCGTCAATCAAATCACTGGCTGAGTCAGCGTCGGTGATGTTGTCTTTGAGGCGACGGTCAGAGGTGACGTTGTACAACACTCCGGTAGTGCCGGACTGCGTGATGGAGCCTATTTGATTTGTTCCCGCATAGTTGAAAACAGCATATTGAGTGCCATTCGCGGTTCCGGTGACATGACCAATGTACAGTCTTGTTGCACCGCTACCAATATAGACTTCCAAACCTTGCGTATTAGCGCCAGCATTGTCCGTCGTCCCCACCAGCAGGTTGCCGCTTGCATCTAGCGTCATTTGAGTAACCAAAGTCATCGTGCCGCCAGCCGTTCCTGAGCCAGCGTTCTGCCAATAATGAGAGCCTTGATACTGCGTGTACTTTACTGCTCCGTATGTATCAGTGGCTATGTACCGGAAATAGGTGTTGTCCCAATACGCATTCTCCATGATGGAGACAATGTTGGCGTTGGTCTGCCCAAAGATTGAGCCAGTACCAGCCATCTGAATGACTCTGGCGTTGCTGCCCCAGCCAACAGTGGGCGTAGCGCCGACACCAACATTGCCGGAGGAGTCGATAGTGGCGCGAACCGTTAAATTGGTTCCAAGGTGCAGCGATGTTGCGCCCTGCGTAGTCAGCAAAGACGAATAAGCCGCTGAACCTGTAGCCAACGTGCCACCGGCTGAACTCTCAACGCCCAAAAAGAATGAGCCGCCAGTGTTTTGAATGTTGAAATACTGGTTAGTGGTTGATGCACCGTTGCTGACAAAGAATTGGCCCGTTCCACCTACCGTCAACGCCGTGCCACTACTCGGCGCGTTGATCACAACGTTGCCGCCAGAGCTGAGTGTTATAAGACTATTTGAGCCGTTTGCACCCAATCGTAAAGTGCCGCCAGTACCGGCGCGAATGTACAAATCGCCCGTTGAGTTGTAAAAAGTAGAGCCAGCTTGCGTGAGGATGTTGCCGTTAAGGTATGACGCGCCATTAACCTCTAGCTTATAGCCCGGCGAACTCGTACCAATGCCGAGGTTGCCAGAGGAGTCGATACGCATACGCTCTGAGGCTGCGAGCACATCGTAAATGGCAAAAGCGTTTACGTCAGCAGGGATGCCAATTTTGTAATCCGCAAGAGAGCTTGCGTCAAAAAGCAAATATGTGCCTGTTCTACCTGCTGTTCCTTGACTGTTGCTAAGACCCGCAACATATCCATTAGTCGGATTGGCCGCAATAACAGCCAATTTTTGATTTGGCGAACTCGTACCAATGCCCAAACTCGTTCCATCAAACGTCAACGCCGTACCGCTGGTCAGCACCTTGCTGCCGTTGAGGTATCCAACGCCGTTGGCTGTGCCGCCGGAGAGGGTGACAGCGCCTGAGACGGACAGAGTTGCAATGGTCTCCGTGCCCGTGTTGGTTAGGCCCGGTGTCGTGATCCCTGTAGTGCCGTCGAGCGTAATGGTCATGGGTGGCTCGCCTTGTAAGCGTCAAATTCTGCTTTGAGTTCTTGGATTGCGGTTTTCTTAAACATAAATTTAATCAAAACGCGTACGTTATGGTAGAGCCACCCTTCAAAGCCAAGAAGGTGTAGTTGACACTGGTGCATGCACGGCCAGATGTGTTGGTGATTGAGATAACAAGGTTTCCAGATGATGTAGTTGAGCCTATGGTGAACGATTGCCCTCCAGCATACGTCTGAGTTGAAACTGCAGTAAAATTTGCTCCTGATCCACCATAAGCAGAAACAAGATACGTAGAGGTGGTTAAGTTTCCACCACTATCGTCTCTTTGCTCAACGACAAGAACCCCATCAAGCTGTGACCCGTAACTGCCGTTTGGAAAGCTCATTAACGTCAATGATGCGCCGTTAGCTAAAGCGCCATAGGCTCCATAACGAGTTTTTATATTGCCCCGTGCCTCAACGTCACCGTTTACCGATACTTTCGCACTGTTGTAGGTGCTCGTCGTCCCCACCAGCAGGTTGCCGTTTTTATCCAGCGTCATCACTTGCGTGAAGGTGGGCGTAGTCCCCGCCGTTCCGCTTGGCGCATTGAACCAAGCGTAGTCGCCGTTGTATATGCGGAAGTAGTTGGCGTAATCGGTGTTTGTGTAGGTGAAGTTAGTGTAGTAGTAGCAGTTGTTCCAGAGTATTAACTGGTTGTTCGATGCCCCGCTGTAGCCGCTAATAGCACCACCGGGCAACTGTATGGCCTTGCTGCCGCCACCCCATGAATTTGGAGTGATGCCTACGCCGAGTGTGCCAAGACCATCCAGCGTCATCGTCGTTGCAAGCGTTCCAGACCCACTTGTTTTGAAAACAATTGATCCTGAACCGCCGCCGTCTGAGCTGTTTGACTCAAGGCGCAATTGTCTGGTTGCAGCGTCTCCTGCTATCCGTTGAAAGTACCCAGAACTGAAGGTTTGTAAAAGAAACATTCTGTCGTTATTCCAGCCTTCAAACTGGATGCCGCCCGTGCCACCAATCCCAACTGTGTCGCTGGGCGAGGTTGTAGCAATGCCAATCCTACCAATTGAAGTCACGCGCATACGCTCTGCTGAACTTGTCCCGAAAACAAGATTACCAGCTCGACTGGTGATACCAAAATCACCTGTAGCACCGCCGCTAAACGCGTTGTTGCCAGTGCCAATGTCACCGTTAGTTGTGCCGTTGTATTGCCATGAAGTGTATGCACCGCTGGCGCTATTCCAATACTGACTCAACGCGCTAGAAGAAGTGACTTTTACAGTGCCAACCACATCCAACTTCTGTGAAGGCGAACTCGTACCAATGCCGAGGTTGCCGGAGGTGTCAAACCTTGCAACTTCGTTGTTGGCAATGCCAAAGTAGATGGGTTGAGTGGCCCCAGTAACTAGAGTTAAACCACCAGTGCCGTTTCCATAAACATAAGTTCCATCTGCTCTAAAAACGCCAGAGGTTGTAAACGAAGCTCCGGTGTGCGAAATGGTTCCGAAATTGCTGCCACCATTATTTAATCTAAGCCTTGTTTGAGCCGCAGTACCCGCGTTTGCGTTTGTAACTGCCGCATTGGTTACGCCATCTTGCGACTTGCTTACCTCTAAATTGTAAGCAGGCGAACTTGTACCAATGCCGAGGTTGCCACTGGCGTCAAGCGTCATCGCAGTCGTGCGATTGTTGGTTTGGAAAAGCAAGTTTCCGGTGTAAGCACTTAAAATGTAATTACCAGAACTGAACGGTATAGCTTCCGTCACCATGCTGCCGTTAGCCCATGACGCTACAGCAGACGCAGAACCAACACCTGAAATAGACAAATATCCTGCGTTAGTGGAATTGGTAGCCCGAAGGATTTCTTGTTGCGCTGTGCCAGATGCGGCGCTCATAACCAATGCCGAACCACTACTCGGCGCAGCAATAGTGACGTTACCTGCAGAACCGAGCGTCACCGCAGTGGTCGGGGTGCTACCCGTCTGCAACACCAACGTACCGGTGGTATCGCTTGTGACCTTAAACGCGGTGGTCGTTGTGGTGCTGGCGCTGATCGTGCTCATTAGATAACCGTCCAGATTTGACCAGTCGATACGGTAACTACTACCCCTGACGCAATCGTCATCGGGCCTACTGAGAACCCATTGTATCCGCTGGCTATCGTGTAGCTTGAGTTGACCGTCGCAGAGTTTACGTGGATGCCGTTTGAAACCACGACCTCTGGAGCCACCAGCTCGCCGGTAGAAGGCGTGTACAGGTACTTGGCATTGGAGGTGTAGATGTTGAGCGCCGTGCCTGAAGTGGCATACGCAAACAAAGGGTAATACGCCGTTGCAGAGCTGGTGTCGTTGACAATCGACGCACCACCCACCGAAGTCCACGCAGGCGACGCACCGCTATACCCTTCAAACTGGCTGGTGGTCGTGTTGTACCGCAGCATGCCCGTTGCAGGAGAGCCGGGCTGTTGGCCCGTAGTGCCCTTGGAAATCAGCAACGCGCCCGTAGAGGTGAACTGCGAATCTAAGGACGCAATCAGGGTTGTGAACGTGCCAGTAGAAGCAGTGGTAGCCCCAAGGTTAGGGACATACGTATTGCCCGACGCGTCTTGGTTGATCGCCTTGCCTGCTGGGTAGTCGCAGAAGACAAACTTGGTACCTGCTGACAGCGTGACTTTAGTCGTGCCACCTGCGCTGGAGGCCAGCACCGTATCTCGGGACAGCGTGGTGCCCGACAATGTATACGTACCAATACCTACTTCCCACTCGCCCGTGGTCTGACCCACGATGGTGTAATAGGTCGTGTTGGCATTGCCAATAATAGAGAACGACTGATAGCCGCTGACCGCACCCGCCAGAGTCAAAGTGCTAAGGCCAGTGGTGGTTGTGGTCTCGTTTACACGGTCGGCAAGTACCAGAGCCATTTTAGGCTCCGATCAACTGATCTTCCGCAAACCATCTCTGCTGGGCAACGCTATCGGCATCCGTCCACTCAACGAGGTACGAGACGTTACCGTCCTCGTCCATACGCATCGCAGTAATCGGACCTTCAGGCACCACAGCAATGAGCTTGACGACATCGCCCTTTTTAAACGTAGCCATGTGTAGCTCCTTAACCAGCCAAGCTGAAGGTGTAAGTGACGTTGAGCGTATCACCCGAGGTAACCGCACGGTCACCGGGGGACGTGAAATTGGAGGCTGAGAACAGTACGCCGGTCGTGCCACTCTTGGTGCTGTTGCTAGATAAGAACGCACCAGCAATCGTTGCCGTGCCGTTGATGTTGAACTGAGCCACAGAGGCCGAATTGGTGTTCACAGACGGGTTAGCCGTGGTAGCCGTACCAAACGTAGCCACGGGGCGCGTGGCATTGCTATACAAAACATTCTCCGTCCATCCAGCATGGCTGGACATGGTGTTTGCCGCAGCAATCGTTACACTTGCGCTAGGCCCGGTAATCAGGCCCACGTACCACGCTGCCGTATAGGATGAACCCTTTAAGTACTGGGCGTTCATGTCCTGCAAGCCCACGTTGACCACGAGGTTGTGGGTCTCTTCGCGCCACTTGAGGGTACCTGCAGCGTCATAGCATTCGATGGCGTACACGCCACCTGCCTCGACCTGATCTCGCACACCCATGTTGGCTTCGACACTAGCTACCGCTGCGTCCGCCGATTTAGCTTTCTCATTAAACATTGAAGTTCCCTCAGGCGCTAAAGCGCAGCAAAGATGTAGTGTAATTGTTGGCTGGCATCTGGACTGTGAAGCTGTTGATGCAAGTTTTATCCCCACCAAAGCTCAGCACCGCGATGGATTTGTTGCTCTGGCTGGCGTTGTAGAGCAAGGCACCTGCGGTGGTAAACGCTGCCGGGGTCCAGACCACGTTGTCAAAATTGACGTAGACCACGCCGTTGCTGTTAGCAATCGTAGCGCCTGTGACGACCTTGCCCCCTGCCGTATAGCCGGTGCCGGTGATCTCGTTGGACGTGGTGTAGACAGTGGTGTCCGCGTTGATGCTAGAACTGCTTGTATACAGCGCCAGCTTGATCGTATCGGTCAGCAGATTGTGCACAGCCTGCGGCAGTTCTTGCCGAAAGCTCACCGTTTGTGTCTGAAAGATAGGCATCAGGTCACCGGTATCCTGACCTGACCAGAACGATAAGTATCAAGTCGATCCTTACCATCGCCAAGCTGTTTGAGCAGGCCAAGGGCCTCTTGGTACTTCTGATCGTAGTACTGCATCATGTCCGCCTCACCCTTGAGGTAGGTGTAAGCCTCACGCAGCGACCCGTACAACAGTACCGTCTCAAAGTTGTCCCCAAGCCACGTCGTACCCGCCGTCACGATGGATGTCGGGTAGTAGTAATAGTGCATCTCCACGCTATAGGCGGAGTCAGGCGTAGGGCCTAGAATAAACGTGTTGGCGTCGAAGATCGCGTAGTACTGCGGCTTGCCCGTGTCGGTGGGCGAAGGGAAGGACTGGCGAACGAAGTTCACATCCTTGTCGAGCAGAAACTCCTGTGAGCCGTCCGCATTGATCACGGCAAGTGAGAACGTCGCCAACCAGTCGCTAGGCAGCGTCAGGTACTTATTGTTTGTGGACAACGTACCGGTCTGGTTACGGCGGATCGCAGGGATCTGAACCGAGTTGTATATCCGCTCTTCTGCAAGCTGAACAAACGTAGGAATGTTGGCTACAAAGGTGGTCTCTGTAGATTCACAGTACTGTTGGATCAGCGTTGTAAGAGTGGAGTAGTTCACGGCTTACTCGTCGAGGTTGATCTGCGAGACGAACTTCTTGCCCTTGGTAGCCGCACCGCCGCCACGCGTATCCATCATGGTGACGCCCTTGTTGACGTCCTTATCGGGATAGCCGTTCTGGCCCGTGGGGTCCCCGTTGGGCTTGGGTTGGGTGTACTTGCCAATGGGGTCAACGTCCCACCCGAAATACTTGAATTCGTCGCTCATCACAGATCTCCTAAGTCGTAGTGATCGTCACGGTCCCCACCGCACACACTGCGATAAGGGAATTAGGGGTCAAACCCGCGTCGTACGCCCTAGATCCGCCCACCGGGGCCCAGCCCCATTGGATCATTCTACTACCACCAGCGCCGTTATTGCCGGGCTCGTAATAGCTTACATCAGGACGGGGGTTGCGGATGGCCTGCGGGTCATCGACCGGGTACAGACCCAGTGACAACTGCGGTTGGTCAGGTTCCCAACACGTTTTGCAGACCAGAATGTTGACGTTCTTGGTCTTGATGACCAGTTGGGACAGCTCTCTTAGCTTGTAACGGAACCCACACCTATCGCACTCGCCGATAGCATTTTTGCCAGATGCGAACCTATTTGCCATAAGAGCACCTTAAGAGGCGGTGCCCATGAAGCTCTGCCGGGGCACAAACCGCACCGAAGCCTTCTCCCGGTCCTCGCCAGCAGCCAACTCCCACGCCTCGTCGTACTGGCTCTTGAGGATAGGAATACGCGCATCGGCCCCCGGAACCTTCATGGCGAGCATGTAGGACAGCCCCGCTACCATGCAGGGCATAAAGCGATACGGGATGTCTTGGCCGTTGATGCCGTTGCCCACGTCGTACATACGCCTCAGACGGGTGTAGTACAGGGTGTAGGTGGTGCTGTTGTCCGGCAGGGGCCAGACTGTGAACTGCGGGTAGACCACCGCGCCAGCCGAATTCGTAGCCCCCGTAAGCCGGTTGATCCAGATCTGGATCGGGCGTCCCGTAGCATTCTTGTTAGGGATAGACACGTACGTGCTGGAGGAGATCCGGCTGATGTTGATGTCGATCTGGTTGGTACCCGTGCCGGTACGGATCACATGGTCGAGCAAGTCTACCGTATCAGCCGGAAGGTCATAGGTGCCGGTACCGGAAGTCAAAAGTTGGGTGCCCTGCTCCAGCGTCCACAGGTTGATGCCCCGGTTAGCCCAGTCCATCAGCAGCAGGCTAAGACTACGCTTGGCCGTACGCAGGTCGTACCCGGTACGCAGTTCCGCACCACAACGCTCAAACGCCTCTTCCACAATCGTGTTGAGGTCAAGGTTGAAGTCGGTCGTCGCTGTAGTCTTGTAGGCCATTTACTTTCTCACGGTCTTTGCCGATTGTCGAAACGCAGCAGGCGTAGGCGCTCCCGGACTACCGGGTTTACGCATTTTCTCGCCAGACCCGTGCGCAATACGGGCCTGTTTCTTGTGGATGTTCTCGTAGAGCCCACCCTTGGCAAAGGTCGTTATGGGCTCGTCAGTACCCAGAACTGGCTTCTCATCCCCACGACGCTTAGCACGAGGCACTTTATTGGTGGCAATAGCCCCCATACCCCGTGACGGCATCATACAAACCGGCCCCGGGTCTTGCCCTTGGACTCAATACCGCCACCACGAGCGTATTTCTTCACAGAGCCACCCTTGGCCAGCGGGGCCTTTGTCGCCCGGGTATACGCGTCACGCATGGCGGTATCCTTGTCACGCTGCTCAGCAGCCTTGCCCATTGCGTCTTCTTTGGCGCGTTGGGAGACAGCCTCTTCGACCATCCTAGCCTTCTGGCGAGCAGCAGCTTGTGCCTCAGCAGCGCGTTTCTCAGCGGCCATCTCAGCCATGAACTTACGCTGTTCAGGGGTGTTGAGCGGATCGCTCTTTGCCATGGCCATTAGATGAACCTACCCCGGGTCTTGCCCTTGGATTCGACGCCACCGCCACGAGC
>CAIRTT010000187.1 GCA_903881535.1 uncultured Armatimonadota bacterium | reverse complement strand
TGGGAAGCGTTTACCGACGTACATCCACCGGCGAATACGCGGAGCCACGCCAGCTATCGATCATCCTCTCCGGGTCCCTAACCGCTGGAATGTGGGGCATTAAGGCTGGGACACTCCCAGTAGATGTCTACATGGCAAAGGGCATTGTTGAACAGCTGGTGCTTGGCCTTGGTATCTCAGACGTAACGGTGACTCCTGCGACACACGTCCTCGGGCATCCATACCGAACGGCAGAAATCCACTCGGGAAACAGAGTCATTGGGTATTTGGGTGAGATCCGCAGCGGGCTCGAGCTACCTGCCAGGGATTCTGACACTGGGCAGCTATACAACGCAGCTGAGAACATCCCTGCGAGGTCGGTCTTTATCGATTTGTGTGCTGACTCCCTAATGGAGCTGCAGGATACAGCGGGCGGAACAGCTGGCTACAAGGCGCTAAGCCGCTTCCCAGCGATGACGCGTGATATCGCGCCAGTTGTCCCTCTGGTCACAGATTTTGCGAAGATCCATGCGGCGATTCGGGCAGCTGGAGGGGAATACCTGCGGTCTGTGGAGCTAACCGACCTTTATGCCGGCCAGGGCATCCCGGATGGCCACCATGCACCAACTGTGCGCATTGTTTTCCAAGCGGATGACCGTACGCTCACGAGTACGGAAGTGGATGTTGCGATGGCAGCTATCCGCAGTGCCTGCGAAGGATGCGGTGCGCAGTTCCGCTGAGTGCCGAGGACACTCCCCATAAACGAAAAAACCTCCCGGCTGCGAAAGCTGGGAGGTTTCTTGCTGTTTGAGCCACTTACTCCTTCGTCTTGTCAGCTTTCACATTGAGGAGCTCACGAACATCGATGATCATCCCACTCCCGCTTTGCACCGTCGGGAGATGACCATCCCATTTTTCAATCCAGTCCTTGGCGAGAACGAGCTTTCCACCTTGGGTTTGGAAGGCTTCGGCGTTGATCTTGGCAGATTCGGCGAGGCCGCGGGCACGTGTGATGGCGGTGGTCGCTTCGAGCTTTGCCTGATCCAGGATGTACTTTTGCTTCTCGGCCATTTGTTGGGCAACCTGTTTTTGCTCGATGGCGCTGTTGAACTCCTGTGAGAACGTGAAGTTTGTGAGTGAGACACCGTTTGCTTCAACAACAACGTGATATTCCCGCAGGCGGTTCACAAGCTCGGTATGGACTTCGGCTTTGACTTTGTCACGCAACCGGATGAGGTCTTCAGCGGTGTAGCGGGCAGTTACGACTTTGAGGGACTCGTGGACGGCTGGGTCGATGATACGGGAGCGGTATTCGCTGCCGACACTTTCGTAGAGGCGACCGACACTGGTAGGTTCGACATGGTAGTTGAGGGCGACGGTGCACTGGACGGTTTGGAGGTCACGGGATGCCGCAGATGCCTCAGCTTGTTCCTTTTGCGTTCGGACTTCCAGTTGTTCAACCGTGTTGATTCCAGGCATCACGATGTGAATACCTTCGGTCAGGACACCTTTGACGGCACCGAACTGTAGGAGAACTCCCCGATATCCGGCGGGAACGAGGACGATAGCCGATCCTGTAGAGCCGATCAGAACGAGGAGAACGGCAGCGATACGCATCGGGATGTTGAAGCGCACCGCTGTCTTTGGCAGCAAAACGGATGTGATTGCCAGAAGAATACCAAGAACGGTAAAGGTGAACATTGGACGAATTCTCCTTAGGGAGCGGATATGAGCTTAGTGATGTTAGCCTCGGGAACGCGCAGGGATGCATCCACAACAAAGCGGCTCGATTCGACGGACAGTTGCAGCTTGTGGATGCAGGGAAGCCAAACGGCGAGTCCCATGTTGACGAGCAGTGGACGGAGGTCAAGGCGGGCCTGTGCTTTATCTACGGTGAGCTCAGGTGGAAGATGCGTCTGCAGCAGCGGGAGGAGCATTGAAAGCAACGTCGGTGGGTCGATAAAGGTCATCGTGATGCAAGGATAAGGAGCTGCGGCGGCGCTGAGCACCACTGGAATCTCGATACGCTTTGGGAGTGGCCATTGGTTGACATCGATGATGATGGCGGCATTCCCTCCCCCAAGTGCTGCGACTGCCACACCGGTGACAGGGCTTTGGCGCCCTTGGAACTTCTTGGCGATTTCCGCGTTGATAAGCGATGTGGGCATCGGTAAACGAAAGTCAGCCTCGAACCCTGGATACATGTCAGGTGTTGGCATAGCGACGGAAGTTTCGGTCCTTGAGGTTGAATCACTCACACCTCCATGGTACGTTATCCGGTGGTGTTCTGGTTCCAACCGGCACGATAATGAAAGGCCAGCGCGATGTCATCGGATGTAACGACAGCAGTCAATACGAAGCTGAATGAATACAGTTTTCTAATGGCACCCGTTGAGCAGGCGATGCGCGAGCTGCAGCTGCATCGTGGCATGCTCCGTGCACGTGCGGAGGAGGAGATTCATGCACTTTCTCCTGCTCTTGCGACGTTGTCCGAGGCCCTGGAAATCAGTACCCTTGACCTTTTGACAGCACCAGACCGCAGCGCATTTTTAGCGGATGCATTGCATAAAAGTCAGTTATCAATAGATACAATACGCGAGCGCTTGCTTGCATGTGGTGAAAGCGATTCCGAGTCGTTGAAAGTACTTGGATTACCGGAGGCATCCTAATGGCGAAGAAACCATCCAATGTTCCGATTTTTGTTGCCGTAGGCATGGGTTTGGCCATGTTGATTGGCATGAATGCATTTCAGTACAAAAACCGTCCTCGTACTCCTGAAGAGCTTCAGGCTGAGGCTACCGCATTGGCGGAAAAGAATAAGGAAACAGGAGCTACACCAAAGCCTGCTGTCTCACCTGAGGGTCAGGAAATGGCCGCTTATGATTCGGATGCATGGCTTGGCCCACCGAATTCTGACAAGGTGCTCACCATTGGTTACCGGATGACTCCGGAGGTCCAGGCTGAGCCGCTGTCTGTGTTTGGCCCCATTTCAATGATGATGCGCCAAAAGGGCGCGGGAGTTCGGGTTCACCTTGTGAATCTCGATGACCCTTCGGCTCCACGTGTTGAAGAGGGTATGTCTTACAAGGGTAAGGTCATCGTTCCTTTGACCGCTACTGGTGGGTTTGACCCCACAATGATTCAGTCGACCGTGCCAACTGTAATGAGAGATGGTATATAGAAAGGTCGACACTTTTCGGAAAGAGTAAACAACTGTGCCAAATATTAAATCTGTAGTAAAAGACGTTCTCCGTTCCCGTGCGCGCCGTTTGCGTAACAACGCAATCAAGAGCCGCATCAAGACCGCGATCAAGAAGACCCAGTCCGCAATTGTAGCGGGTGATGCAGAAGCAATCACCTCCGCGATGAGCCTTACGGTGTCCATCGTGGATCGTGCTGCAAAGCGTGGAGTCATTCATAAGAATGCAGCAAATCGTCGTAAGTCCCGCTTGATGAAGCGCGCCGCAGTCGCATCTGCATAATCGCTAAGCGATTCCGAAAAGGTAGCCCACTGCGCTTCGCGCAGTGGGCTTTTTTGGCGGCTACTGTTTCTAAGCACACATCCGGATAATACATTCCTCGATAATCTCACGGGGATTATCCCCTCCCGGCACAATCCCCTTCAGCGATCCATCAGCGTGCTCAAGCGCAACCAACGCCGCTTCCAAACCATCGAAGGTCCACTGCCTAGCCTGCGTCGCCAGCTTGTCACCCATCCAGGCCATGCGGGGATTCGCAAGCGTCGCCTTAATACCATCCGCCGGTAGCATCGCAGCAACTTCTGCAGATAACGGCACGGCCCCACGACCAATCATCCGGTAATCAAGCAAAATACGCGCCTGATGTACCAGACGAATCTGACGAGCAAGCATCGTCAAGACGCGTAGTGCTGTCCCATCCGGCTTCGTACCCATCTGAAACGTACTATCAAGCAACCGCAGCGCCTCGCCTCCCCGACGAGCCCCAAGGGCATCACAGAGCTTGAAAATAACTTCATCTGGGCCACGGGTAAGGACTTCAGTGACATCCGATGCGTGGATAACAACCTCATCCCCCATGTAGTCAAACAGCTTGCCCAGCTCGGTTTCGAGGCGGCGCATGTCATCCGCAGGAAGGTCCATGAACAACGCAAGCGCATCCGGGCGTAGCTGCTTTCCACGGGCTTTTGCCAAGCGCTCAACATAGGCGCGCAGGTCATCCTTTTGTGGAACTCCAAAATCCGCAAGCTTGCCATGCTTCTTGACTGCCGTTGAGAGCTCAGTGATTACGGTGGTGCCCTTCTTGGCTTTCCCATCCTCGATCACCGGCTCTCCCGTCAGGAGAATCATCAGGCTGCTAGAGGGGATCTTATCAATCCCCGAAGCAAGCTTTTTCTGCGTCGCGTCATCCAACTGCTCTGAATGCGTAACCAGAACCACACGCTTGCCGTCCCCAAATGGAGCCGTCGACACAGCCGACAGTAAGCGATCTATTGGAGTGCCATCCGCAGCAATCGTTTCTGAATCAAAATCGGCAAATTCGGCATCGACTCTCGTGGCCAAGTCGCGCGCAAGTTTTGCTTTGTCCGCTGACTGAGTCCCGGTGATTAGGACGATTCGGGTTTCAAGCGGGATGTCAGCGTGCATGTCTCACATTCCACCCGCAATCAGCGGCTACGTGCAACCTTGGTGAGCGAATTTACATCCGCGATGATCGCGCTGACATCAGCAGTAATACGTTTTACATCGGATGCCGACACCGGGTACAGCCCGTAAATAACTCGACTGATAATCATCCCAGTATTTCGCAGGCTTGTAGCAGTCTCACCGCGGCCAGCCCGCTCGAGTGCCACGCTGGCATCCTCAACGACTTCATCTATGGTGCGCGTGGCAGCTGCGTCAACGCCGCAACGCCCAATGGCCTTCTCAAGCTTGACCCAGAGCAACGCCAGCTGCCGCGCTTCAGCACTACGGCCAGCAATGCCGGATGCTGCATCGCGCTTAGGGGTACGAACCATCGCAGCGACGATCAACAACACACCCGGAACAATGAACACCCACGGCGAGCTCACCAGCTGTTGCAAACGAGTAAGCCACGTGCGACCTCCAGCCGCCTGATTCACCTGTGCAGTGTCTGCGACAGCCGGCGTCAGTGCTGTGGCATCAAATGGAACCCACCCCTGACCAACGAAGTAAACTTCGGCCCAAGCATGACGGTTGCTCTCACGGATTTGGAAGGCGCCTGTTTCATCGGTGGATGGCTCGCCACCATTAAATCCAGTTGCGATTCTCGCTGGAAGACCGGCCATCCGGCACATGATTGCTACCGACGATGCATATAGGTCGCAGTAACCCTGGCGCGAATCATTTAGGAAGTAATCGACTGGATCGCGGTCTGCGGGGACACGTGCTGCCTGGAGGTTGTAGGTACAGCGTCCACCGATGTAGCGCCGGATGGCTTCTGCTTTTGCGTAAGGCCCTGTGGCACCCTTTGTTGCAGCATCCACATGCTGCGCGATCGCGGGGTTCACTGGAGCCGCAAGAAATGGTCGCATGAGCGCTGCGTAATCCTGGGATGTTGCATTCAAAGCTGTCTCATCGGAGGTAGGCAGACGTGATTCCATTTCATACGAGCGAAGATATGCGTAGGCGCCGATGTTGCCATCCGGTGTTGCATACAAACTCGGTGACGCGACCTTGATACGCACAGCTTCCCCTGCTACATACACGAGCGCAAGGATGTCATCCGCTGCGACGACCCGGTACTTGATGCTCGGCTGGGTTGCCGGAACGCTATCCCCTCGAGGGCTCAGAACATAGTCTGCAACGCCATTCGCCCCACGGCTTCCGAACACTTCCTTACCCAACCTAAACTGCTCAGTGGTCCAACCTTTGCCGGTATAGGTGTCATACGTTCGTCCGCGCAACAAGCGGGGTTCATCGGTGAAGACCTTCATGACCGGCGTCTGGTCATCGCGTAAAGGACCAAGTCCGATACCAAACGTCCCGCCACCTTCGCTGAGGCGCTCGAGCTGTGATGCTCGGCTTGCAGCGGATTGATTCTCAGCACGGAGCTGGTTTACGACCTGTGCGAGTGAGATATTTTTTCCAAGCATCCGGGTGGGAATCGAGATCACGACGCCGAAGAATACTGCGAACACCCAGAGTAGCGCTGCGCTCCGCACTTGACGAACCAAGTAGTCACCGGATGCGACCCGTTGGCGTGATGTAACGGGAGCCTGCGCAAGCGCGTGGATGTGTACCAATGTGAACAACAACCCAAAGAGAAACAGCGCGAAGTAAATGATTAGCTGAAGGTTGACATCGGATGTCGCACTTAACCCAACTATCGCAAGTCCCCACACGCCGACAAACGCAACGCTCTCGTCCGTGACCAAAATGAGTGCACCGACAGCTGCGACGATGGCAAGTGTCCCGAGAATGAGCTGTTCCGCGATCTGGCGGAAATCGTAGCTGGATGCCGAGCCTAGGACAACTCTCGTTAGCAGAAGGAGAACCGCCAGACCAAAGAGGCCGAAAGCGCCGGCACGCAAAAATTCCGATCCTGCGCCTAGTTGACGTAGTCGAAATGCTCCGGCAAATCCAACGAGCGTAATAACCAAACAAAGAACGCCAATAACAGGATTTACGAAGACTTCCCGGGCGGCAAGCAGTGCCGCGCACTGCGTAAAGGCAGCTCCCAGATAAAGCGGCAATGACACTGCTGCCAGTGTGCGGACTTTAGGCTGCACCAATTGCACGGACAAAACGCCGCCCTCCATCCACCCATGGATTTGCATTGTCATCCACAATGCGGACACGTGTCCCGGCCGGGATGTTTGCTAAACCGCACTGCGCAGGCGTTGATCCTTCCGACAGCAGAATAACTTCCGTAGCAATACCCCCACGTCTCACAGTTGCGATGCATTGGAGCACACTTGATGTGATGGCAGGAGTGACAATAACAGTGCGTGTACGGGATGCGTTTGCGCGGCTGGTCGGCTTTGGATATTGCTCAGTAGATGGGACATCGAGACGCGCAAGCCATTCGAGAAGCGCAAAGCGTGCCCGGCGGGCATCTCCCTTGGTTGTTGCGGAACATACCGTAGGTCCGCAGCTGATGTTGAACGCTCCACCATCGCGCTGCACACGATCCGAAAGCGTCGCAGCGACCTTGATGGCGACTTCAAAGGTGGACTGCCTGCCAGAGCCACGATGATTTGCGGCAGTGCCCATGATGATTAATTGCATGTCCTGCGGAAGGGCATCTTCGTACTCGACAACCACCAGTTTGTCCCGCCGCGCACTTGCACGCCAGTGGACCCGCCGAAGGCTATCGCCCGGCACATATTCGCGGACACCATGGAGGTCGACGCCTTCTCCGCGCCGGATACTGCCATCCTGTTCTTCTTGGCCGCGGGCACCGAGCTGGCCGCTGATGGCATTTGGCGCCAGCGCGGATGCAGGATGCACTACAATTTCATTTGCACCATCGAGTGTCGTTTCGAAGAAGTACAAACCAATCGGATCGCTAGAGTCCATCGTGGCTTGGTCAAATGTGTAGACACCGCGAAGACTTGGAAGCGCAAGATAGGAGAGATGACCGGTAATGCCATCCCATTGCTGCAGACACCCAAGCTCAGCCCGGGGGGTGGTTGTCGTAAAGCCTTTGGGGACACGATCCATGATGTGCAGCGCGCCTTGTGGGAGACCGCCGGCAGAGCTGACATCGAGGCGAATCTCAACCGACCTGCCCTCGACACCAACGGGTGGAAGGTTACGTTTAACGGTGTATCTTGGCGTGAACCTTACTGCGACCAAGTAGGCCACCGGCTGAATCATCGCAAGCGCCACAGCCATGATGTACAGATAGACGATGTCTAGGAGCATCGCTACGACGAGCAAGAACGCAAATGCCAGTGTCACGACAAGTGACTTCATCCCCGCCGCCGAACGCCTCGTCTGTGAGATGACGTCAACATCTGTTACAACCGCTTGTTGTGTAGATGCTTCATCTCGCAAGGCTGGGGCTGACATAGCCGGATTGTACCTGTCCGATGCGGTCTTACGGGTACCTCGGAAGCGCATAACTGTCACTGTATTGCCGGGATTTTTATGGCTGAGTAACAGGTTTTGCATTTTACATTTGTTAGGACTGTCCCATTTTCATGGGTGCTTTTCCCCTCCAGATGCCTGATTTTGCCCATCCAAACAGATAGAATCGACATCGTGAACGCCATTGTCAAATCCACTCCGGCAGCCGGAGCCCTTTGGACAACCCGCCCAATGCCTGTTGCGGGTGTTGGGGAATTGCTCGTCCGCATCGATGCCGTTTCCCTCTGTGGAACCGATCTCCATGTCTATAACTGGGATGCATGGTCAGCTGGACGCGTGAAACCGCCTATCACAATGGGCCATGAATGGGCTGGCGAAGTGCTGGAACTGGGACCAAACACGACTGGATTTGTTCCCGGCGACCGCGTTTCCGGTGAATCACACAAAATTTGCGGTCATTGCCGACAGTGCAAGACCGGTGATGGCCATGTCTGCACGAGTACGCAGATTTTTGGTGTCGACACGGATGGCTGCTTTGGACAATATTTTGCTGTCCCAGCGGCGAGTGTGCTGAAAAATGACCCGCGCATCCCGAATACCATCAGCTGTCTTCAGGATCCTCTTGGAAATGCAGTGCACGCCGCACTTGTCGAGCCGCTTGCGGGTAAATCAGTCGCAGTCCTTGGCTGTGGTCCTATCGGTTTGTTTGCGATCGCGGTCTGCCGCGCGGTTGGCGCGACAAATATCATCGCGACAGATGCATCCCCTTACCGACTGGACTTAGCTAAGACTGTCGGCGCAGACCATGTCTTGAATGTCCGTGACACCGATGTAGATGACGCAGTCGCGACATTGACCCATGGGATGGGTGTGGATGTTGTCCTCGAAATGTCGGGAGCACCAAAAGCCATCCAGCAAAGTCTCCGATTGGCAAAGCCAGGTGGGCGTATTTCCCTTATGGGGATTCCAGCTGGAAATGTTGATCTGAACGTAGCGGAAGACATCATTTTTAAGGGCCTTCGCATCCACGGTGTGGTTGGTCGCAGGTTGTACGACACGTGGTTTACGATGCAGGATTTGCTTGCATCCGGTCGCCTCGATGTCACTCCGATTCGAACCCACATTCTTCCGTTTGACCAATTTGATGCTGGATTTGCCCTGATGCAAGCAGGGACATGTGGCAAGGTCGTTCTCAAAGTCTCGGAGTACGCAGACTAGCCTCTAAGGATAATATGGAAACCATGTCTCAACGCCATCCCATTGCAGTATTCAGCGGAACCGGAAATCCGGCCCTTGCTGAGGCAATTGCTCAGCGTCTCGGTATTCCACTGGGTGGACTCCGGATCACCCGCTTTCCTGACACTGAGGTCTATGTCAAGTTTGAGGAGTCAGTCCGCGGCTCGGATGTCTTTCTTATCCAGCCGACTTGTGCTCCGATTGATGGCAACCTGATGGAGCTGCTCATTGCTGTCGATGCTCTGAAGCGTGCGGCCGCCTATAGAATCACCTGTGTCATTCCCTACTACGGCTATGCACGGCAAGAGAAGAAGGATCGTCCACGCGAGCCCATTACTGCTAAGCTCATCGCAGACCTGCTGACCACCGCGGGAGCGCATCATATTGTTGCGATGGACCTCCACGCGGATGCAATCCAAGGCTTCTTCAATGTCCCTGTCGACCACCTCACAGCAGTCCCAGTGATCTCTGATTATCTTGCGCAGCAGTCGATGGAAAATGTCTGCCTTGTATCCCCTGATGAAGGGCGTGTAAAGACGATTCGTAAGCTGGCATCCCGTCTGAATGTTCCTCTTGCCGTTGGTTACAAGTTCCATCCCGCACACGGCGAGTCTGAGATTTCCGGCCTCGCCGGGGATGTCCGCGGCAAGCGATGTATTGTCTATGATGACATCATTTCTACCGGTGGGTCGATCAATGAAATCGTTGACACGCTGCTTGCAAACGGCGCTACTCCAGATATTACAATCGCTTGTACGCATCCCGTTTTCGCAGGTAAGGCTCCGGAGCGTCTGAGCCGCCCTGAGATTCGTGAAGTGATCACCACCGACACCATTCCTCTCCCAGATTCTCGTCGTCCTGCCCGCTGTACGGTGTTGTCGACATCCCAAGTCTTCTCGGAAACCATCCATCGCATTTGGCAGAATGCATCTGTCTCCAGTCTGTTCGACTAATACGCCATGCCAGCAGTTCTTGAAATCGAAAATTTACGTATCGGATGGACCGACTCCGCTGGCGAACACGTCATCGTGGATGGCGTCAGCATGGCGATTCATGCTGGCGAGATTCTTGGAATCGTGGGCGAGTCCGGCTCTGGCAAGACGCTGTCGATGCTTGCGGTGCTCGGTCTGCTTCCAGCCCCACTGACCGTCCTCGGAGGCTCGATACACATTTCGGGATCTCCTGTAACGCCGGCGACAGCTCCCGGGATGCGTGGGAAGCGGGCGGCGATGGTCTTCCAAGACCCAATGACATCGCTCAATCCAGTCTTCACTGTAGGAGCACAAATTGCTGAGGCAGTCACGCTGCATCAGGGCTTGAAGGGCCGGGCGGCAATGGATGCTGCAGTGGATGCACTTCGCAAGGTCCAGGTTCCGGATCCAGAACGGCGTGCGAAGCAGTATCCACATGAGCTTTCTGGTGGGATGCGGCAACGTGTGATGATTGCGATGGCGCTTGCCTGCAAGTCTGAAGTGTTGCTTGCGGATGAACCGACGACGGCCCTCGATGTTACTGTCCAAGCTCAGATTCTGCAGCTCCTTCGGCAGTTGCAACAGGAAACGGGGATGGCGATTGCCTTTATCACCCATGACCTCGCGGTTGTTGCAGAGCTGTGTGACCGTGTGGTCGTGATGTATGGCGGTAAGGTCTTTGAGAGCACCGATGTAAACACATTGTTTGCGCATCCCGGACATCCGTATACACAAGCATTGCTTGAGAGCTTGCCCGATAGAGCCATCCCAGGTCAGCCTTTAGTTTCCATTCCGGGTCAACCTCCCACAAGCGGTCAGCGTGGTACGGGATGTCCATTCAAGTCACGATGCCGGGTTGCAATAAGCGCCTGTGATGCTCCGTTACCACTGGTTCAACTAGGCACATTAGACAAACCACAGCTGGTTGCCTGCCACAGGGTTAGTGAGGTCGCTGGATGCTGACGATAAACGATGTCCATGTCCACTATTCGGTTGGCCGCAAGACACTTCGTGCCGTCGACGGCATCTCCCTAGAAGTAGCTGCTGGTGAAACACTTGGGATTGTAGGCGAATCGGGATGTGGCAAATCAACACTGGCCAAGGCTGTCCTAGGGCTGGTCAAACCGGTTCAGGGCAGTGTAACCGTGGATGGTCAGAATCCAGATGGTCTTGCTGGTGCTGCGCTCCTTGGATTCCGGCGCAATGTTCAAATGGTCTTTCAGGACCCGTATGCGAGTCTTTCGCCACGCCGTACGATTCTCCAGTCGTTACTCGAGCCCCTTGAAGTCCACCAGATAGGGAATGACCGCAAGGAGCGTATCGCCCGTGCGGAAGCCACTTTGGATGCCGTCGGTCTCGACCGGACAAGCTTGTCGCGTTACCCGCATGAGTTCAGCGGCGGGCAGCGCCAGCGCATCGGTATTGCGCGCGCCATCATTGCGGACCCGAAGCTGGTCATCCTGGATGAACCCGTGTCGGCATTGGATATTTCGGTGCGTGCACAGGTGATTAACCTGCTTGGTGACATTCAACGTACACGTAATGTCGGCTATATGTTTATTGGCCATGACCTAGCACTGATGCGCCATGTGACAGACCGTGTGGCAGTCATGTACCTTGGCCGGGTTGTAGAGCTCGGCACGACGGCCGAGATTTTCGACAATCCTCAGCATCCGTATACACGTAGCCTCATCCTCTCTGCGCCAAGCCCCGACCCAACGAAGCGACGAACAACACCGGCACTAGTTGGCGACCCGCCCAGTCCACTGGATATCCCGGCAGGCTGCCGGTTCCAGACGCGCTGTGCATACAGGACTGAAAAGTGTCTCACAGATGACCCACAGCTTATTCAACTAGGCGATGCGAGACGTGTTGCGTGTCATCACTCAAACACGCTTCCAGCATGGACATCCGGATAGATCCCAGCCCAACCGTTTAGACATCAATCTAACCCAACACCAACATCGCCCCAGCTAACGTGCAACTTTACCGCTGGGCCAGAGGAGCGAGGCAGGCCCTCAGCTGTTGGTTCCATCCCACCTACCTCGCCGGGATGACGATCGTTTCACCCGCGTACAGTGTCCCGCCAAGCTCTGGGTTTGCTTTGATTATCTGATGCATCCGCGCACCCGTGGTCATCCCGGATTTTGGATGCCGCTTTGCAATCGACCAAACCGTATCCCCAATGCCAGTTTTGACAATCATCGGAGGAACTGGAACCGATTGACTGTGCGCCTTGCTGAACATCGACCCGATGACAGCTCCCACACACAATGCAACCATCACCCAGATGGTGCGGCGACGGCGCTCAGACTGTAGCTTACGTGCCATCCGACGGGTCTCACGCTGCGATTCCTGTGATGCGGATGACTGTAGTGAATGCGTAGCAACAAAGCCTGGCCAGATATTACTCATGATTGGTTTCCTCAGTGCAATACTCGCATCGGAGGAGGTAACCCGGAAAGGCATGTGAACATTTGTTTGCATGCCGAAGAATAACATGCATTTTAGACGAAAGCAAACACTTGTTTGTTTTTCTTATTCAGAGCTGTGAGGACCGTTTATAGAGGTGCGATGACAGTGCTGCGATCGCAGCTTCGCCCTCGATGCCGATATCCTTCGTAAAGCCATTCACATAAAGAGCGATATGAGCCTTCATCACTTGCGGGTCCAGCTCCTGTGCATACTGTGCACACAATGCAAGGGCTTCCTCAGGGTGCGCTTCCGCCCAAGCGATGCTTTTACGAATCGTAGAATCGATGGCTTCCGTGTCCAAACCGGCCCTGTGTACGATTAGCCCCAACGGTATCGGCGCGCCCGTCACACGCTCCCAGTGCTCACCAAGATCCTGTATCAACGTAAGGCCATCGCGCTGATACGTGAAACGACTCTCATGGATCACGACGCCGCGACATCCAGGCTCCGTGCACAGACGCGCATAGAGAGCATCAAATGGCAGGAACTCCTTTGTAACCGCCTCATCGCCCAGATAGACATCTAATAGAAGATTCGCCGTCGTGTGCCTTCCGGGAACCAGAACCGTCGCCTGTGCGGGTCCAGCTGTGTTCTGTAACAACAGGGGCCCGCACCCGCGCCCGAGCGCGCCTCCACTACGCAGCGGCTGCCACGCATCTCCAAGAGCATTCCAGACGCCATAGGAAACCTTAATGACATCCGCATCACCGCCGCCAGATATAAGCAGCTCATTCGCCGCCTGAACATCAAGGAATTCAACATCCACATGGGGACCACCGATGTGCCCAAGCATCCAACCGGCAAACACCCAAACATCATTGGGACATGGCGAAATCACAAGTTTCATTTCCGGCTACCATTTCCAAGCGCGATCACAAGCTCTGCCGTACGGTCAATCGCCCCGGGTTCTCCCAGCGCATCCCGAACACCGCGCAGCCCTTCCTTCATTCGGAACAGCCACTCGGGATCCAACAACAAAAGCACCGTTTCAGCAGCGATTCCATCCGCGGATGCCGCATCCTGCAGGAGCTCTGGACAAATCTGCGTACCGGCAATCAGGTTTGGCAACCCAATGTGCGCAGGTAGCCGCTTCTTCATCAGGCGATATTGCCAAAGTCCCGACTTTGGAAGCTTGTACACAATCACCATCGGCGTCCCGAGAATGGCCGCTTCAAGGGTCACCGTTCCACTCACACAAACTGCGACATCCGCCATTTTCAGACAATCAAATGTTGCATCTTCGACGATCACCAATGGCAGCATATGTGTACTGCGCGTTGAGCGTTCCAGTTGCCACGGCTGGCTCGGACCCGGACCCTTGGATGCGCCTGCAGTCACATGCACGGGTGTCAGCACTGGCTCGGAATTCCTAGGGGGAACATCATCAGAATGCAACGCGCGATTTTGTGCACGCTTATGGGCATCCAAAACAGCATTCTGGACCCGCTCACGATCAATCGTTGGAGCAAGGCCAAGCAGAAATTGCACGCCGGGAACTCGCTCGGCCATTTGATATGCGGCATCCAGCATGACCGGTAGCAGCTCTCCGAGCTCCTGCTCCCGGCTTCCGGGCAGTAAGGCTACGACCGGACGGTTCATATCGAGGCCCCAGCGCGTTGACGCTGCGACATCTGTCATTTCGGAGCTCACAAAATCGAGCAGCGGATGTCCGGTGAACGTAGCGTTGACGCCAAGGCGTTGCAGCTCGCTCGCATTCCAGCGAAATGGACTTGAGACGACATCCGTGCACACTCCGAGAGAGCTCCCGGAAAGCATCTTACGCCAGGAACCAGGCGGCATCCAGGCAAGGATGCGGGTCTCTGGTAGCTCTTTACGTACCCAAGGACATAAACCGGTGACCGGTCCGAAGCCGTAATGAAACGCACCGGCATCGATTGCGACAAGGACATCCGGACGCCGCTCGCGCAACGCCGTATAAACCTTACGTCGCGCCGACAGGATTTTTGGCAGGAGTGGGAGGACGCTTCCGATTCCAATCGCACCAAACCGACTGGTATCGACAAGGACATCGACACCGGCAGCTTGCATAGCGGTTCCGCCCACCCCCCAAATTTGAATATCTGGGAGGCGTGCCTTTAACCGTCGGGCAAGCTCACCAGCAACCTTGTCACCACTCGCTTCGCCGGTTGTGATCGCTATTTGCATCGGTTGGCCTTAGCGGCGTGGACGGTCATCCTGCCGGCCAGATGAGCCCTTTGACACGCGCTCAACAAAGGCGAGCAGATATTCCAACGCCTCGATCTGCGGCAGCTCACTTCGAATCTGTTCAATCGCCTGAGCCCGGTTCATCGAGCTACGGTAGAGAAGCTTATAGGCATCACTAATCGTGTTCCGATCCTCCTGCACCAAGCCAGTGCGCCGAAGTCCAATCGCATTAATGTCGAGAACATCCGCCGGACGACCATCCGCCAGCATAAACGGTGGAACATCCTGAACAATCTTGGAATACGCACCGAGCATCGCATACTTGCCCACGTGGACAAATTGGTGGATGCCGACCATGCCGCCAATCACGACATTGTCTTCAATCGTGACATGTCCGGCAAGGCCGGCATAGCTTGAGAGCATGTTCCGGCTGCCGATTTGGCAGTTATGTCCGACATGGACGTACGCCATGACGAGGTTGTCATCCCCAACGACGGTGTTATTGCCTTCGCCTGTGGCACGGTGGATTGTCACGTATTCACGCAGCTGAACGCGGTCCCCCACGATTACACCGGTGGACTCGCCTTTGAACTTATGGTCCTGTGGGGGGCCACCGAGAACAACGCCGGCCTTGAGGACGCAATCCTCACCAATCGTTACATTTTGTTCGAGTACAACATGTGCAAAGAGCTCAGTGTTATTCCCAATCGCACAGTTTGGACCGATGACGCAGAAAGGTCCGATCTTAACACCGTCCCCCATCACCGCGGATGCATCTACGATCGCAGTCGGATGTATCACAGCACTCATTCGGCAACCTCCCGATCCTGAGTTGCCAGAGCGAACACGATTTCGGCCTCACAGACAACTTTGCCTTCGACGGTGGCGATGCACTTCACCCAGCCCATCGGACCACGCATCTTAGTAACTTCTGCGTCAACTAACAGAACATCCCCAGGTACAACCGGACGCCTGAAGCGTGCTTTGTCAATGGCAGCAAGAAGTGCGAGACGCCCTTCATACTCCGGACAAAGCAGAAGACTGATTCCTGATATCTGCGCCATCATTTCGAGCTGGAGCACTCCGGGCATAATTGGGTTTCCAGGAAAATGTCCATTGAAAAATGGTTCGTTAACCGTTACGTTTTTAATGCCTTTGATGCGGACGCCTGGTTCGACTTCGAGAATACGGTCAACCAGAAGAAACGGATACCGGTGCGGCAATATACGCTGCACTATACGAATATCCAGAGGTTTGGTTAAATCGATGTCCATCGTGTCCTACTTTCTCATCAGCGCAGACAGCATGCGTGCCGCGGTTACATTCAACCCGTGACTGGGGCGAACCGCCACAATCTGAGCCAACGGGAGACCTCCGCAGAGACCTAAATCCCCCACAACATCCAGTAATTTATGCATCGCCGGCTCTTCAGGCATCCGTAGCGGCCCAGCGTACCCTGTTTCTTCGACAACGATACAGTTCTCCAGAGATCCGCCCCGGCCAAGGCCCGCTGCAAGTAATGCATCGACTTCACGTCGAAAGCCAAACGTCCTCGCCGGTGCAACAACATCGCGGAAGAGTGTCTTACTCGGTACCCACCGCGCCGCCATCGTACCGATAACGGCATCCGGAAACTGCACAAGAACCGTAAATGTCGGTTCGGCTGCTGGATAGATACCAATGAATGCGCCATTCGCTCCGGGAACTTCAATGGCATGTGGAATCTCAAACCAATTAGGAGTTTCATTCACGAAGCCAAGGTCGGCCAATGCATTCATCCAAAATAGGCTGGCGCCATCTCCGATCGGCAATTCTGGCCCCACAAGGGTCACATCCAATGCCGTGACGCCCAGCGCCGTACAGGCTGCGGAGAGGTGCTCAACCGTAGAGACCCGGATGGAACCGTTGCTCATCACCGTACAGCGGGTTGTCTCCGTGACATGCTCTGGTGCAAGGGTGATGCTCCCAGACTCTGAGTGGATGTGTATACCGGGTGTCGATGCAACACTAAGGGTCACACGTGCGGATGCTCCGGTGTGGATTCCCACACCGTCAAGGGTGATGGATGTTGTCACGCGTCCGTTTGCCCGAGCTGTGCTTCAAGGGCTGCGATTCGTGCGATCAGACTTGCGACCTGCTTCTGAAGATCCGCTCCCTGCATCATGGATGCATAGGCACGCATCGTGTCACGATGTGGACGCGCGGGGCTCCCGGAGACAAATGTCCCGGCAGGAACATCACGGAGAACAGCCGATTGCGCACCAATCACAGCATGCGCGCCAATCTTGATCTGCTCCTTGACACCCACCTGACCGGCAATGATGACATTGTTAGCGATTTGTACACCGCCGCCAAGTGCGACCTGTGCAACGATTAGTACATCTTCGCCAACCTGGCAGTTATGTCCAACATGCACCATATTGTCGAGCTTAGAGCCATTTCCAATACGGGTGGCACCGGTTTTAGCACGGTCAATCGTTACATTCGCACCAATTTCGACATCGGAGCCGATGATTACATGTCCAATTTGTGCCACTTTACGGTGCCGGCCATCGACTTGGAGGTAGCCAAAGCCATCCGCACCAAGGACAGCACCACTATGAATGATGGTTCTCGCGCCGATCAGCGTTCCGTGGAGCACAGAGACATTTGGATGGATGACAACACCATCAGCGATTTCCACATCGGCCCCGATATAAGCCAGTGGGAGGATCGTTACATTATTGCCGATTCGGACATTTGAGCCGATCACGACATTTGCACCGATAGCTACATTTTCACCAACGGTTACGCCTGGTTCGAGGACAGCCGTTTCATGGATTGAACGGTCAACCTGAACAACGGGCGCGAAGAGATCAAGCAGCTGTGTAAAAGCCAGGCGCGGGTTGTCGACAGTGATGAAGACTTTTGCACCCACCCCGATGGCTGGGCTCAGAGCAACGACATCGGGACTATTGGGAACAAGAATAGCACTTGCACCGCTCGCATGAGCATCCCGGATAAATTTATCGGTCTCAGCAAAGGTAATGTCGCCGGTTTGAGCATCTTTAATAGATGCCACACCGACAATTTCAATATCAGGGTCACCGAGAACGGCGCCCTGTACAAGACTAGCTAACTCACCTGCTGTACGCATTTGCATTTCCATCACCAAATAAACCGTCGCTCCCTGACAAGAGCAGCTTTCATAAAAAGCGTCTTATCGGCACGTGCCGAAGAGCGATCGAACACCGCAATCCAGCCATTCCGTCGCGCAGTGTCCTGAACATAGTCAGCCACTTCACGGCGAATCCTCTGTCGGTAGCCTGTATCTGACAAGTCAAACACACGCTTCCGCGATTGTCCTGGCGTCATTGCCGATGCCCGATGCCGAAGCACCGGTTTGGACGAACCAACATCCCCCATTGCAGTATCGGCAGCCGAGAGGATTCTCTCAACCACATCACCGACTTCCTGCTGCCTCACCGCTGACTTCACATCTACCGGAACTGCGGATTCCGCAGAATCCAACCGTTGCCGAAGGCGTGTCGCCGCGGTGTCCTGAACAGCTTTCATCGCTGAAGTCTGCCCTTCCACGACCTTAGACAACTGATCATCACGAATAGTCGCAAGTCTTTGTATTTCTTTTTGCAGAGCATCCCGGACAATCTCTGCCCGACTCCGCACATAGATGGGGCGTTCCCCACGGGGGTAGCTGACAACGACCTTGAGAGTGCCATCGGATGACTTTTCGATATGCGCGGTGGTTCCAGCGAAGCGGGCACGCTCGGATGCCGCGACATCCGCGGGAAGCTCGGGAACCGTTTGGTCTGCAAGAACAGCCGCTTCGCTGGCGATTGCGACTTGCAGCAATCCGATGGCGCCATCGGAAATGTATTCTGGGAATGTCGCCTTCTGTGCATTTGTCACAAAATTGGCTTCTTCTAAAGCCAGCTGTTGACGTTCCTCTACTTCGATTCTTGTCCGAAGGGTATTCAGGGTGGTTTGCCGTGCGGCTTCCGTTTCCTGTCTTACGCGGCGCAGGCCAGCCACGCCGGATTGTTCAAGGACGACACGCGCCTCGGCGAGGTTATTTGTGAGTGCAACAGCACGGTTATCCCAGGCAGCAGCTGTGAACTCCGAGGCAGTATCACCGATTGCGAACGATTGTTGTGACGGGACGTTGAGATTTACCGAGCGCCGGGTGACTGGTTTTATGGTTGCTAGCAGGCTATCCAAATCAACAAACACGCGGATGCCAGTGGCATCCGGTGTCTGTTTACATGCAGCCGTCGAAAGTGCGATGAGGCACGCCGCCAGCAGCTTACTTCTGGAGGACTTTAAGGACATCCGCCGTGATATCCAATGATGCGTAAATCACAAGTCCTGAGTCGAACACAAGTGCAAGGTTCTTTTCCTTGGCAACCTGCGCGACAACCTCCCGGACTTTGACCGCAAGCTGCTCTTCGAGCTCAGCGGCTTTGACATCGACGCGCTTCTGAAAGTCATCCCCGACCGCCTGCAGAATCGCTGCGCCATCTTGTTGTGCCTGTGCAAGCTTCTGCAGCTCCTGCTTTTGCTCAGCGGTTGGGGTGACGGTCTGGTCAAGCCGCTTCGCAGCGCCCTGCTTCAAGTCTGCCTTGCCCACCAACGCCTCGATACGCTTTTTGTCAGCATCGGATGGCTGCAGTTTCTCATAGAGCGCAGCCAATTCCTTGATTTCATTGGCATCAAGGAAGACAGCATTGGCATCCTTCATTTTTTGAAAAACCGAGAGAAGCTGCTTTGAGATTTCAGCGAATTTCGCATCCAGCTCAGCCTTCATCTTTGATTCCTGCGCACAGCGTCGAAAGTTCACGATACCAAACTGCTGTGCCTGGGCATGGGATGCCTGTTGTGTGCTGATGATTGTGCCCGTTGCGAGCAACAATGCGCCGAAAAGACGAGCAGTGGTTTTATAACCTGTGAATTTCATGATTCCTAATACCAGTTCCTAGAATGTCTGTCCAATGGAGAAGTGGCTCCTGCCGGTACCCTTCTGATCAAAGCCGTAGTCAAGGCGAATCTTTCCGATTCCACCAATGGTGATGCGAAGCCCGAAGCCTAAGCCCCATTGTGGCTTGAATTGTGAGTGCTGTGTAAACCCGGGGATGTTCTCACGGTTTACATCCATCGCATTCCACGCATCACCGACATCAGCAAACACTACGCCGCCAAGCGGGTTATCTTTTCCAAATGGAATCCGCAGCTCATTTGAGAACAGGAATGTCCGGTTACCCCAGAAGCGGTCGTTAAAATAGCCGCGTAGGTTGTCTGGTCCGCCCATGAAGAACTGCTCAGAGAACGAGATATTACCGGTGGCGGCACCAATAAGCAGACGGGATGCCAATACTTTCCGGGTATCGCTCAAATTCTGGCGGGGCTTTTCGAGGTTGGTGTAACGGCGAACATCGAATATCAGCTTCGAAAACGCACCGGATTGCGAGCGTGTATCGATGAGAACCCGCGGGACATTGGGGGTTGCAGTTGAGCTGATGTAATCCGGGTTTAGGCGTGGCTTTTGAAAGTTGAAGCCACTTGCGCCAACCTCAATACTGGGGCTGAAGAAGAAGCCTTTTGATGGATCCTGTGGATTATCGACGCGGTTGGATGTCAATCCAAAGGTCATTGCCGAGACGTTGCCATTTTGAATCAGTGCACCACGGAGGTTGGTGATCTGGAGGTCAGTTAGCGTGTTGTAATTGACCTGAAGGTTGTTCGCCTGAATTTGCTCCGTACGAGCGGAAACAAATCCACGGGTAAAACGGTCGGCCGTTAGCGGTCTTGAAAGCCGTGCAGATGCACCTTCACGTTGTTCGTAGTACTGGTTGTTCGACAGGCCCTGCGTCAGCGACCCTGTCATGATGCGGTTGAACCGGAAATTCAAGCGGTTATACAAGCTGGCTGACATACTGGTATTTTGTTTGTCAAACCATGGCTCTGTGAAACCAAGCTCGTAGGAGTTCTTCGCGACGCCACCCGAGATAGTCCATGCGAGGTTTAGGCCACGCCCTTTTCCCTGGAGGTTTTGTTCATCAAAGTTGAGCGTACCGAACAGGCGTTGCTGCGCCGTGTAACCAAGCGAGATTCCCGCCTGCGCCGTACGCTGCTCGGGCATTGTGAAGGTGACTTTGACCTTACCGACCTCGGAGCCGACCTCGGGATTTTCAAACCGCGGTGATTGGAAGATGTTCAGCGCAAGAAGACGTGTAAGGTCATCATTGAGGAGCTTGAAGTTAAGCGGATCGCCTGGCTTAGATCGCAGCTCACGGCGCACAACAAAGTCTTTTGTTTTGCTTAGACCGGTGATCGCAATGGATTCGATTACGGTTTCAAGCAATGGAACGGTCAGTGTTCCGGTCTTTGGATCAAATTGATA
>CAIRTT010000186.1 GCA_903881535.1 uncultured Armatimonadota bacterium | reverse complement strand
GCTCGTAATATCTTCCAAGTTTGAAGTTTTGGAAAGGCTGACTCGCAAAGCTCCTACTGCGAGGTCGTGTACAACTCCCATAGCACGGAGAGTCTTAGAAGCTCGAATTGCTCCAGAAGAACAAGCAGCACCCGTCCCGACAATTATTCCTGCCGCTGCTAATGTGTCAGCTACTTCATCGCCAACCATACCAGGTAGCGAAAATAAACTCGTGTTTGGTAGTCTAGATATACCTCGGGAGTGAATAACAGTATCGGGCAATTCTTGCTCTAAACGATATTCAAATATGTCCCTGAGGTCACGAGTTTTCTGGTAATCTAAATCAATGGCTTCGGTTGCAGCAGCGGCAAGTCCGGCGAGCGCTGGGGTGTTGGTAGTTCCGGAGCGAAGCCCACGCTCCTGTCCACCTCCTAGAATAATTGGTTCAACCTCAAATCCTGGTCGGATGTAGAGGCCTCCAATTCCTTTCGGGCCGTGAAACTTGTGGGCAGAAAATGAGAGCAGGTCCACATCTCGCCATGCACCTTGAAGGTCTACCGGAACCTTGCCGACGACCTGAGTTGCGTCTGTATGGAAGAGTGATATCGGGGCAAACTCGCGAATCAGTTGCCCTATGTCTGCGATGGGTTCCATGACGCCTGTTTCATTATTGGCGGCCATGATTGACACTAGAACGGTATCTTCTGTCAGGGCATTACGCAGGAAATCAAGTTGGACTAAACCATAAACGTCGACCGGTATTTCGACGATTTCAAAGCCGACGCGAGCAAGTTCGGCTGCCGGTTCGGCAACCGAAGCGTGCTCGACGGCGCTAATCAGGATCCGGCCAGTCTTGCGGCCTTTTGCAAACGACGCAAAGACCCAGTTATTAGATTCGGTAGCTCCAGACGTAAAAACGAAGCAGTTGGATTCTTCTGCGTTCAGAAGTTTTGCTAGCGCCGCTGCAGCATGGAATCGCGGTTTGTCAGCTCCGGTAAATGCGGCAGTTGAAGCTGAGGCATTGAAATAGCAATTAGTAAGATAAGGCAGCATGGCTGCGACAACACCCGCAGTCGGCCGGGTTGTAGCGTTGTTGTCCAGATAAATCATGACTGCGGTTCGACGGGCCTCCCGTATTGAACACGAAGTAGCCTCACAATCTGTGGGATTGTATGCTCTATATCGATGAATGGAACTTGCGCAAAAACAGGCTCCGGTGTGTCTCCCGTTTTGGCTAGCATGTGGCCTCGTCCAAGCAATCGTTCTGCCCCGGAGTTTTTGGCCCCCATGGCGATCTCCGCTGCACCGGCGTTATCAACTTGTAGAATGAGTCTATTTCCAAGCTGAGACCGAAGCTGCATCGGCATGACTTCCTTGTCTGGCCTTTGAGCAGCGAACAACAGGAAAATTCCGGCAGCTCGCGCCTTAACACTTAGGCGGCCGACAATGTTTGGCACAGTGTTTCTATAGTCCTCTGTCTGCATCCAGTCTGCGAACTCGTCATGAATAATCCAGAGAGTGGGCAACGGCTTGCCTGTAGCGCGACGGTAGGCGTGAATGTTCGCGACCCTGGCCTGTTTAAAAATCTCGTAACGATTATTCATTTCATCAACCAAACGTCCAAGCACTTCAATAGCCGCTGATGGATCATCAATAATACCGCCTGAACCAAGTTCAATATGGGGCAGTTCATCTAGCGGGCGAAAATCCACCCCAGACTTCGGGTCGAGGAGATAGATATGAGCCTCCTCTGGTGAACGGGTGATGGCGATGCTCAGGATTATGTTCTGCAGTAGCACGGACTTTCCACTGTTCGTGATCCCAGCAATGAGGGTGTGTGGTTGCTTGAGCGGGTCCAGCAGCAAAGGTTGGCCATCCTGTTCACGGATGCCGACGAAAATCTTTTCGCCATGAGTTTTCTGGCTGTAGCTACGAAGATATTCCAGTAACAAAGGCTCTGTGTGCAAAACCTGTCGATTTGGGCGTTCTACAGCAATTGAAACCCGGCCCGATTCGGGAGTTACGCTTATTATTTTGACGCCATCTGAAGTGAAGATTTCATCCTCTTGTGATTCGACGGATTGAATGGTGAGTTCCTTTGAACCTTGGAACTTAATGATGCCGGCGTTTGGTGTTAGAATCGGGGGTATACCAGCTATGAGCTTCGCCGGGAGGACTCTTGTGACTAGCGTTTGTCGCAGTTGTAAAGTAGTCTCTTCAAGCCAAGTTTGACCATCTTCCTCCGATGCCTTAAACATGACCGAACGCGATTCAAGAAAAGCGGTAAGCGGTGATGAGTATACGTTTGGAGTGACATTCCGCGTTGCACTGGGGTCACTCACTTGCGCTCCAATCGATTGCGCAGTTGGAAGCGTATTCAAAGAGGTCTTTATTTTTTCTGATTCTGCGGCCGTCCCATCTTGAGCAACTTGAGTTATACTTTCTAATTTGCCTTTGTTGGCTGACGCTTTGTTGTCAGATTTGCTGGCTAAACTATAAAGTTTTGTTTTACCGAACGGTGGATGGCCGTTGCGTAGGCGAAGCTCTGCAGTTGCCCTGTGGTTTGCGTTGTGATAGTGGACGATAAGTTCGCGTACGTGGACTGGCCCGAAAGTTTCTTGCAATGAGTCAAGCCCAGTTTTTCCCTTCGCTGCTATGATTCCCTTCACCGTGGAAATCTGGGCAGAGAGGTCAAACGGCTCATTTACGAAGACGTGAGAGTATCCCCAGATACGGACTGTGCATTGGCGCTGTCTGATCGCTCTACGCCAAGCAACAGTATTCAATGGCGGCTGGCCTGGCGCGACGACTGTTTGGGAAACAAGAAGGTCAGAAAGGCGCGCCAGCCATATATCTTGGTCGATGGTACGAGCTTCTCCGTCCATCGCATCAGTCAACTGAGAGAGAGTATCCATCAGTTGTTTAGCCGAGGTGGTCGCCGCTGTACCGAGCGCGTCATGCGTTATAAACTTAGCCTCTGTCACGACTATATCAAGATGCATGGACCCGTCGTCATTGGTCTTTGGTGCAAGTATGAGCAGGTCAGCGATATTTGCTCCTTCTTTTTTGCCAAGCCATTGGCTGTAGTCGTCTAGGAAACACCATGCGGTGGCTCGGTCTGAGCCCAGCTCAGTTTGGACCAGATAGCGGGAAAGCACCATGCCGAGCAACTCGTTGGTATTGTTCGATCTTCGTGCTGCTTTGAG